>JAFNQK010000205.1 GCA_017386165.1 Treponema sp. | reverse complement strand
TCTGATATTATTTTCACATCTCATAGGTGTTTGATTCCAGATGTTTAAGAACTTCTTTTGCTTCATCATTTTAATACCTCCGCTTCAATTTCCGAAGCAATTTTATTATCAAAAATTCTCATGCAACATTCTTCATTTTCTGTATAACCTAAAAAGTTGATATTGCCGTACCATATAATCTTTTCATCAATAATTGTAATCTTTTGAGAAATATTTTCCTGTTCTATAACTTTTATACCAATGTTCTCAAGCATACTTATGCACGGTTCACTTTTTTTCCTTTTGGCTTCATCTTCTTGCTTGCGTACAATTATTTGAATGCTCACACCTTTTACAAGTAATGTTGTAGAATTCAATACAAAATTTTGCACATCTGATTTCGATAGATACGGAACACTAATAATGATTTTTGAAGTAGCTGATAAAATGTCTTTTTGAAAATCTGATTTGTAATCTTCTGCGGAATATAATTTAGATTCTGTTTGGATTTCTACATTTTCTGAAGTATTTGGTTTTATAGAGTATCCAAGATGTTTATATCCTTTCAGACGATTCTGATACATTCTGTCAAAAACAGGAATCCGATAATCAACATAATCATAGATTTGAACTTCATTTTTACCCGCAAAGTTTCTGTGTAAGCGACCACAATACTGAGCTAAAGTTCCTTTCCAGCTAAAAGGCATTGCGAGCATTAAAGTATCAATACGAGGATAATCAAAACCTTCGCCCGCGTATTTTCCTGTTGCAAGAATTATTAATGATTCATCTGCTGGGACAGCTTTCAGTTTTTCAAGTGTTTCATTCTTTTGTTTTTGGGGACCACGGCCAGTTATGAAAATAACATTTTGTGCCGAATCAGAAAGTTTTTCATATAAGATATTCAAATGCTCAATTCGTTCCGACAAAATCATGGGAGTACGTCCGTCCTTTACTGCATTTTTTATATCTGCAATTATCAGTTCGTTGCGAGTTGAATTAGAAATAAGTTTTTCATAATATTGATTTATTGAAGGATTTTTTGATTCCGTAAGCTCCGGTACATAATGAAAACTGGAAAATCTCGGAATAAAATAATGTGCAAAATCTTGTGCTGCATTCATCTGTTTTGTTGTAGTAGAATATAAAACAGAACCACATTGATAAAAAATAATTTTCTGATGGCCATCACGACGAATTGGAGTTGCAGTAAGTCCGTAAACATATTTTGCCTGGAAACTTGCAACAAGATTTTCTGTAGAAAAAGCAGAGACGTGATGACATTCATCTACAATCAACATGCCGTATTTATATGAGCGAGGCCTAAGTTCATCAGAACCTTTTTCAATCAAAGAATTTACAATAGCAATATCGACTATCCCAGTTGACTTATCCTTTCCAGCTGCAATTGTCCCTGGTGTTATATCAAGAAATTGTTTTATTGCTTTCTTCCACTGTTCGAGCAAAGCGTGTGATTGAACAAGTATCAGCGTATTAACATTACGCTCTGCAATTAAAGCAGAAGCTACAACTGTTTTTCCAAATCCAGTTCCAGCTGATAAGATTCCAACATCTTCTTTCAATAACGCTTTTAAAGCACCTTTTTGTTCATCATAAAGTTTTCCAGTAAATTGTAAATCAATTTTTTGCCCTGTTTCGCGTTCATCTATGATTTCATATTTGGCATTTGCTTCTTCAAGCTTTTCAATGACATTAGAAAGATTTCCTCGTGGAATCAAAAGATAATCCTCTTTTTCCTTTGAACAGTCAATGTATCGCGGAATGTTATAAAGAGGAAGATGCATCCGCAAGTTTTTGAAATACTCTGGATTAAGAAAAACAGCTGTACGGCGTAAAACTCCCAATGCTTTTTCTGATATACCAGTCTTCTGTATTTGTACATAATTTGAAAGTACAATTTTGACCAGAGCAGAAAAATCAGAATGATTTAATGATTCTTTGTTATCTGCAGGAATATTGACTTTCGAATTGCTTTGTTTAGTCTGAAATTCAGATTCATCTTTTTCTACAAAGTCTGGAAGTGACTTTTCAATTTCATTTATGGTTTTTCGTACAAGTCTTTCTGAGATTTTTTGTACTGAGGATAAGAAAGCCCATTGATCTTCGTAAGGCACAAAAATTTCATCAACAAAAACTGAGTGGCCGTCTTTTACAGCCTTCCCCTGTAATGGAAGGGCAATAAGATTTCCATATCCGCCTTTAGGAATTTCATCCTGATTTGGGAAAAATCTATCAAAGCTTTCAAATGAAATTGAATGTCGTTTTTGCATTGCGGCTTTTATAACTGCAGTTCAAAGCCCTCTTGCTAGTCTTGCAGAAATTATTTCATCAAAGAAAATCCATAGATGTCCGCCATTACCGGAGCGAGATATTTCTATATAACTTTTAATTCCAAAATCAGAAGAGGCTTTAT
>JAFNQK010000204.1 GCA_017386165.1 Treponema sp. | reverse complement strand
ATGGTTGTATAACCTGAATAATTGATTCTGCTTCTTGGAGTTTTAGAAATCTGAATCAGGTTCTGTAGACAGGTAAAGTGAATTGAATTTCCCTGTAAAAGTAAATCCTGGTAATGTCTCAAAATACGGTCAAAATAGTATTCTGCAATCGGTTCTGCACCGTCGTTCATATATGCATAAGCAGTCATCAAAAGCCAGTATGCATTGTACATGTCATCGGGATGATTTTCGACCCAGTCTGTTAAAAAAAGAATAAGTCCCTGGTTATCGTTAAGGATTCTTAAGTTTGAAGCAATTTGATTTACAATTGCATAACGGCTTACGGTATCCAGTTCCGGATTGTTTAAGAGGGTGTATAGTTCCTGCTGGGTTTTAAGGATTGCTTCTCTTTTATAATCTTTTTTCTGACATCCTGTAAAAAGTGCTGTTGACAAAAAAATAAAAAAAGCACTTATGGCACATAGTTTAATTCTGTGCGAGTAACCGTATTTCATATTTTAAATTTATCATGTAACAACCTTATTGGCAAGATAGGCAATGTTGGTGTATTCTATTCTGATGATTAATTCTAAAAATTCTAAAGTACTTAACTCCGCTCTCGCAATTGGAATGGCTTTATTCTTTTTGGGATACCTTTTAATTCTTGGTTTTGCCGGGGATTATGCTTCTGTTGCCATTTCAATTCTTCCTGCCTTATTATTTTTGACAGGACTTGTGTTTTTATATGTCTTTATGGTTTTTTCAAAAACCCCGTTCAAGCTTTTTACAGGGCTTTGCCTTACACTTTACGGAATGTTTTCCATGCTTCTTGCAAGCTCTGTTTTTCCATATTCAATAAAGAATCTGTGGCCGGTTTATCTGTATCTTACTGCTATTGCCCTGGGTTTTGCAGGCCGGGCAACTGGAAAAAAGTTTTCAGTCGGCTATGATTTACTTTCTATAATTTTTCTTGTAATCGGAACTATATTTCTGTTGTTCTCTTTAAAGGTTATAAATATCTCCTTTAAGGCTTTTATGCTTGCCTTAGGGCCAGTTGCGCTCTTAGTAGGAGGAATTTTCCTTATTGTGCTGGTTGTGTGCAGAAAAAATATACTGAATATGCTTCCCGAAAACATATCTTCTCAGTTTTCTGAAGAAGAACAGCCGGAAGAATAATACGAAAATCAGGGCATTTTTATTTGATGCGTAGAAAGAATTTTCACTGCTTAAATTTTTGTTTTTCTCTAATCACAGGAGTGATATTTTCTTTGTGCGTAATCTTTAATTCCTGTGCATCTGTACCGGTTGCTACAGATTCATATCAGGTTACCAGAACTGCTTCTAATAAAACAAAATTGAATATTCCAAAAGTTCAGTCGGCTCCTACTGAGCCTCAAAAAACTGAATTGACAGCCATTAAGCCTATTGTCCCAGAAGAATCGGCTCCTAAAAATCATACATATTTTTCACATATTAATTTGAATATTATGCGAGACATGGAGAACGGAAGTCCTTCTTCACTTAGAAAGGCTGCTTCTTCACTTAGAAAATCAGAAGCCTCTTATGATGAAGCCGATAAAGTTCTGCTTGCAATTGCTTCTAATATAATGCAGATAGTATGGCCCACAGAGCGAATCGACTGGGAAACTCCTTCTTTAAATACAGAAACCTCCTACATGGGAGCAATAAAATCTGCCAAAAATGGAATATATGACGAAAGCACTGGAAATGTGGATTTTTTGACCATTGTCCTTCCTTCTCTCGTTGTTTTAAAAATTGACGATGTTTCAGAAATCTTTGAATTGTCAGAAAAGGCGCTTCTTTCCGGGTTGGAGCTTCACAGTGAATCCGTCCTTGCAAATTATCTGCTTGGAATTCTGTACAAAAAGTCCGGGCTTTATGAAAAGTCCCTTCAATATCTGCAGAAAGCCTCTGCAAATGCGCAGGATTGTTTTCAGACAGGTTATGAGTATGCCAGCGCCTTGTATCTTGCGGGGCAGCTTGATGCATGTAAACAGCAGATTGATATTATAACAGAAAAGTATCCTTCGAATATAAAACTCTTGAATCTTTCGGCCCACGTTTCTTATGATAATTCAAATATTGCTTATGCAGAAGAATGTGTAGCCCGGGTTTTGCAGCAGGATCCTAATAATCTTGAAGCTCTTATGTTCCGTATTAAAATCCTTGTAGACAAAAAGGATTATATACATGCGGTATCACTTCTCGATGTTTATTCAAGGCAGGAAAATTCTTCTAAAGCCTATCTTTTGATGAGGGCCCAGATTCAGAATGACTGGTCCAAAAATACAACTGCCGCAGTAATCACAATCGAAAATGCATTGAAAAGTTATCCTGATGATAAAGAAGTTCTCTTATTTGCCGCCAAGCTTTCAAGTTCTATGAATACAATGATTTCGGGACGCTCTGCAGAACAGTTTGCATCTGTCGTTCTAGAAACAGAACCTGAAAACGAAACGGCCCTTCGTTATTCTGTTGAAGGTTACATACAGAAAAAACAGTGGGACAAGGCTTATGCTTTGAGTAAAACCCTGATTTCTAAAAAGAATAGGGACGACGGCAATTTTGATAACCTTTTTAATCATGTAAAAATCTGTCTCGGTCTTGGAAAAACTGATGAAGCCTGGAATACCATTTCGCCGGTATACCGTTCTAATCCGCAGAATGAAGATATTATCCAGTCCTATATTGATGTTATGCTTGGAATCGGAAAAACCTCCCAGGCTCAGAATCTTATCAATCAGCTTTTGCCCACCAGTTCTTCAAAATTAAAAAGTTATCTCTACTACAAACGAAGTTTTATTCAGCCTTCAGAAGAAAATACTCTTGCAGATTTGCGTTCCAGCCTTATTGCCAATCCAAGAAACAGTGATTCTTTGTTCAGACTTTATCAAATTTATTATAAGAAAAAAGATTATCGTAAAGCTCAGTATTATTTAAAACAGGTTTTAGCATTAAATCCGACAGATTCGACTGTTAAAAATTTGAATGAAGAATTAAACAGACTCATAAATTATTAAACAAATAAATAAAAATATTTTGTAACCTGATTGCCATAGGGTTATTTATTGTGTGGTCTGGAATTCGTCAGAACAAACCAAAATAAAATACAAAATTGTGCTAGCGTTTTGACGGATTATGGTGTACAATATATTAATTATAAAGGGTATTAGTAGCTGACTCTTGTCGGTTATGAAATATTGGAGGAAAAAATGAAAAAATTGGTATTTGCAGCTGCTGCACTTGCTATGGCTGCTGCTTCTTTCGCTGCACCTAAACGTGTTATGTTGAAAGTATGGGAATCAGATGGTCCAGAAAAGGACTTCATCATGACTGCTGCTCGTGAGTATTCGAAAGTTGATAAGAACGTTCGTATCGTATACGAACCAGTTGCTTCAACTGACGCTCGTGCAAAAATCGAATTGGACGGACCTGCTGGAGTAGGTGCTGACGTATTCGTAACTCCTCATGATCATATCGGTGCATTGGTACAGGGTGGACACGTTCTTCCTGTTGATGATGCAGACACTTACATGGCTGATTTTGAAGACATGGCTCGCATGGGTGCTTCTTATGACGGCGTTGTATATGGTTACCCACTTGGTGCAGAAACATATGCTTTGTTCTACAACAAGGCTCTTTGTCCAACAGCTCCAAAAACATGGGACGAAGTAATTGCATTTGCAAAGAAATTCAACAATAAGGCTGAAGGTAAATATGCTATCGTATGGCCTGTAGCAGATGGTTACTATGGATACATGTTCATGGATTCTTTCGGAGCTCCATTGTTCGGACCTAATGGTAACGACCGCAAACAGCACAACTTGAACAGTGCTAATGCTATTAAGGGTCTTACATATTTCCAGAACCTCCGCAAACAGGTTCTCGATGTACCAGCAACAGATGCTTCTGGTGACTTCTGTAACGCAGAATTCATCGAAGGAAAAGCTGCTATGATCATCACTGGTCCTTGGAAGATCACAGACTTCAAGAAGAACGGTGTAGATTTCGGTATCACAACAATCCCTTCATTTGATGGAACTGAACCAGGACACACATTCTCTGGTGTACGTGTAGCTTTCGTATCTGCTTACACAGAATATCCAGAAGTTGCTAAGTCTTTTGCTAAGTTCATCACTTCAAAAGAAATGCTCGAAAAGCGCTTTAAGCTCACAGATCAGATTCCACCACGCAAAGACATCGATACAAACAATCCATTGTCAAACGGAATCAAAAAGCAGCTTAAGTATGCTAAGGCTATGCCTACAATTCCACAGCTCGGAACTTACTGGTCTGCCATGGGTTCTGCTTACTCAGGAATCTGGGACGGCGATGATGTTAAGACTGCTCTTAACTCAGCTGCTGCTGCAATGGAAGCTGCTAAATAAGGTTAGAGTTTTAATTAGTTAGTTTATTGAATACACAGTCCTTCGGGGCTGTGTATTTTCAATATTTTAAATGTTAGGAGTGTAGAATGGACAATTCGGTTAATCCAGAAAAACTTAAGAAAGCGCCAATCGCTTCTTCATGTTTTATGGGATTAGGACAGATTCTCTACCTTAAACAGTACGTTCGCGGTGCATTGTTCGCTTTGGTTGAAGTGATTATGCTCTGTTGTATTATTTTTGGTTCAAAAAAAATTGTTCCTGCTAACAACAATGAATACAATTATCTCAAAGGTACACCTGATACCGACGAAATGATTGGATATCTTGAAGATGCGGGTTATTCAAAACTTGATTCAGTTTTGAATAAAAAAGAAAAAGAATTAACAAAGTTCTTTAAGAAATTAGGTAAAAACAAGAAAGTCGTTGCAGAATTTGGTGAAAATCCTTTCGGCGATGTTGATTTTACTGATTACTACAGCATGGAAGATGCTATCTACACAATTGAAGATGTAGAAGATTTCGATTATACAAAGTATGAAGATCAGTTCTTTGGAATTGTAGAAAAGTACGATCATACTTTAGCTGTAGCAATGGCTAAGAAAGCTGCTAAAGAATATAACGTACAGAAAAAAGAAACCCTTAAAGAATATAAGGGTGAGTCAAAAGACAAAATAAAAGAAGAACTTAGTAAAGTTCTTAATGAATTTGATGAACATTATGACGGTTGTTCTCTTTGTAAGAGAGCTACAAAGAAAGGTCTCAGAACTACAGTTCACAGAGCATGGTTCAGAGGTCCAGTTGTAACTTCTCTTGCTGGTTTGTTTACTCTTGGTTCAAAACAGAATACAACCGTAACAAAATATATGGATCACTCCGTTTTCATGATGATTAACGGTATCCTTTGTCTCATCATTATTGGTTTCTTTGTTATTCTTTACATTTTCAATATCAATGGTACTAAAAAAGCTGTAACAAAGATTATTAAGAATAACAAGTTCCCAACATGGGAAGAAACTCGTAATGATATTTCTCAGAACTCATTTGCAACATTGTGTATCAGCCCTGCTATCGTGATGATTGCAATTTTCTCTTTAGTTCCTCTCTTGTTCTCTGCATTGGTTGCGTTTACAAACTACTCTTCACCAGACCATATTCCGCCGAACAACCTTGTTGACTGGGTAGGTCTTTCAAACTTTGTACAGATGTTCAGTATGAAGATTGGTGGTGGTGAATGGGCTAAGTCATTTGTCAACGCTGCTATCTGGACTTTGGTTTGGGCTATATTTGCTACATTGACTTGTTTCTTTGTAGGTTTCTTCTATGCGTTTGTACTTCAGGACAAGCGCGTTGTTATTCCAAAGTTCTTCCGTACTGTTTATATTTTGCCATATGCTATTCCAACAATGCTTTCATTGTTCGTATGGGCAAACCTTTTGAACGGTACTGTAGGTCCTATTAACCGTACATTGCAGCTCTTAGGATTTATCGAACAACCTATTCCATGGCTTAGTAACCCTTGGGTAGCTAAAGGTTCGTTGATTTTCGTAAACATCTGGATTGGATTCCCATATTCAATGATTTTGACAACATCTTCAATGACTGCTATTTCTAACTCATTGTACGAAGCAGCTGTTATCGACGGTGCTACAAAATGGCAGCAGTTCAAGAGCATTACTTATCCATTAGTTATGTTCCAGCTCAAACCAACATTGATTATGCAGTTTGCATCTAACATCAACAACTTTGGTGCTGTATTCTTCCTTACTGGTGGTGGTCCAAACCTTCCACAGGCAGGTCTTACTACAGCAACATCTTGTGGTTCAACCGATCTCTTGATTTCTTGGATTTACAAGTTGACAATGAACACACCGTCTCGTTATAACCTGGCGTCTGTTCTTTCATTACTTGTATTTGTTGTATTGGTTCCATTTGCACTTTACAGCTTTACAAGAACTAAATCATTTAAGGAAGGTGAAGTATAATGACAAAGAAAGTAAGCAAAGCTACACCTGTCAGCATTATTCTGAACATTATCCTTATTATCAATGCGCTTATCGTATTGTATCCGGTATTGTTCACAGTAAGTTCTTCTTTAACAAAGTCGAACTCATTGGCTGCAACTTCAGTTATTCCTTTTACAGATCAGAAAGATATTTCTTATACAGAAGATTGTTATAAGTGTGATGGTCGTGGTGATGTTGTTACAACAGAAAAAGGCCGTTACAAAGACGATGATGGAAAGACACATAAGTATTCAACAAAGAAAATTATTGAGTGTCCAGTTTGTGAAGGTACAGGTTCAATCACAAAGCTTAAGACAAAGTTTTCTTTCAAGAAGCCTTCTTTGTATCAGTTCCGCCGTCTTCTTACTGATAATGATAAACTTGTAAAAGGTGAAACAAACGTTCACGGTACAAACTATAAAAAGTGGTACTTTAATACTTTGAAGATTGCTGTTTTGAACACAATCATTACTGTATTCGTTTGTACACTTGCTGGTTACATCTTCAGCCGCTTCCAGTTTACAGGACGCAAACAGCTCCTTTCTGGAATGATGATTTTGCAGATGTTCCCAAGCTTTATTGGTATGGTTGCTACATACGTAATTCTTTGGAAGTTCAATGCCCTTAATACTCTGTGGGGTCTGGTACTTGTATATTCTGCAGGTTCTATTCCATTCAACAGCCAGCTTATGAAGGGATACTTTGATACAATGTCAAAAGATATTGCAGAAGCTGCTTATATCGACGGTGCATCTCCAATGGTTGCATTCGTACGTGTAATTCTTCCTTCTGTAAAACCACAGATTGTATTCCTTGGACTTACAAGCTTTACAGGACCATGGATGGACTATATCTTCCCTCGTATGGTTCTTCGTAGTGATGACAAAAAGACATTGGCCGTTGGTCTTTATGAAATGATTAATGGTCGTTCAAACGATAACTTTACAATGTTCGCTGCCGGTGCGATTCTCGTAGCAGTTCCATTTGCTATCTTGTTTATGGCTGGACAGAAAACATTACTTACATCTCTTGCCGGAACTTCTGGTAAAGAGTAATAAAAACATTTCCTAACAGGTAGCCTGTACAGCAATGTGCAGGCTATTTTTTTTTGTAACTATATAAAATTATTGTAGTTTTACTTGCAAAGATATTTTATAATGATAGAGTTATTGTTTGTTTAGTAATTAATGGAGGAAATATGTTTATTACAAAAGAAAATAACATTGCAAAGAAAGTTGTTGCTTTTTCTTGTATGGCATTGGCAGCAACAAGTATGTTTGCAAAACCTAAAAAGGCAAAAACTGTTAATCCAGAACTCGCTGTAAAAGAACTTGCTCCTGTTGCAAGAACTGCAAAAAAGCCAACTGAAGGTGTATACTACAGTCTTTTTGTTCGTTCTTTTGCTGATGGAAATGGGGATGGAATTGGTGATTTTGTTGGATTGACAAAGAAACTCGATTATCTCAACGATGGTGATGATTTAACAACTGATGACCTTGGTATCACAGGTTTGTGGTTATTGCCAGTTTTTGAATCACCTTCATATCATGGATATGATGTAGATGATTATTACAAAATCAACCCTGAATATGGAACAATGGCTGATTTTGAAAAATTCCTTGCAGAAGCACATAAACGAGGAATCAGTGTAATCCTCGATATGACTTGTAACCATTCTTCAACTTATAATGACTGGTTCAAAGCTTCTAAGGATCCAACAAGTCCATACCGTTCTTGGTACCGTTGGGTAACTGATTTGGATTTTACAGAAAATGGTGGACCATACAATAGAAAGCAGAAAGGTTTGGCTGGTAATATCTGGACTATCGATCTTTCAAATGTTGTAAAGGGACCAGATGGTCAGCCTTTGACAGATAAAAACGGTCAGTCAGTAATGAATTATTATGCTGGATTATTCAGCACACAGATGCCTGATTTTAACATGGATGAACCAGCTGTTCGTGAAGAATTTAAAAAGGTGTTTAAATTCTGGATGGACAAAGGTGTAGACGGTTTCCGTTTTGATGCTGCTGGACACATTTACAATAGTAATGAAGTAAAACCAGGAACAGAAACAATCACTAAGGCAATTGATTTCTGGAAAGAAATGAACGATTATATTCTCAGCTTAAATCCAGATGCATATACAGTTGCTGAAGTTTGGGAACCAACTGCTGTTAGAGCAAAATACATGGGAGGACAGATTTCTAACTTCCATTTTGATCTTGGTGGTTTGATCGCAAATATTATCAACAACCAGGAAATTAATGACCGCAAGGGAACTCCTGCAGATACAGATCCATCTACATACAATGGATTTGCTCGTTCTCTCGAAGCTGATTATGCTTTGTATGCTTCAAATAATCCTAATTATATTGATGCTCCATTCCTTACAAACCATGACCAGGCTCGTTCATCATCTGCTATGTTCCGCAATAACCTTGATAAGATGAAGCTTGGTGCAGATATGTATATTCTTGCAGAAGGTGTTCCATTCATTTATTACGGTGAAGAAATTGCAATGAAGAGTGGTCAGGACGATCCTTCTAAGCGTACACCAATGGTTTGGAAACCAGAAGGAAAAGAAAAGATGACTCCAACATGGATTAATCTTCCTTCTTATAAGAATGCAGGAATCTACAATAAAAAGACAGTTCCTGTAAGTGAACAGGAAAAAGATCCTAATTCATTGTTGCAGCATTACAAGCGTGTAATTCGCGTAAAGACAGCACATCCGGCACTTTCTCACGGACGCTTGAGAGCACTTTCTTGTGGTTCTCCTGTTCTTGAATCATGGGTAATGGAATGTGATGAAGAAAAGGCATTTGTAATTCACAATGTTAGTTCTAAGGATGCTGTTACAGTAGAATTGCCAGAAGAAGTAAAGGATTTGGCAATGGTATATGCAGCAAAAGCTGACGCAAAACTCGAAAACGGAGTTCTTACAATTCCATGTATGAGTTCTGTAGTTCTTGCTGCAAATAAATAAATTATAAAAACTCTTTGAGGTTTTTAAGGCTCTCTGTTACTTTCCAGCAGAGGGCCTTTATTTTTTCATCCGGCTGGATTTTATCAGGAATCATGATAGTTCTGATATTTGCGCTTGATGCACTTTTAACGCCGTTAGGGCTGTCTTCTACTGCGATACAATTTTGGGCTGGAACTCCGATGGAGGCAGCTGCCTTTAGATAAATATCTGGAGAAGGTTTTGAGTGTTCAACCATATCTCCGGTGGTAATTGTTTCAAAATAATCGATAATACCGGCTGCTTTTAACTGGCGTCTTACTTTAAATTCACGGGTAGAAGAGGCGAGTGCAATTTTGTATTTTGGTTTTAGATATTCAAGGGTTTCTTTTACGTATGGCATAAGAGGAATTCCTTCTGAAAATTCAATCTTTTCAAAAAGGGTGCAGCAATAGTCCAGAAATTCGTAGCCGTCAAAATCCTTTCCATAGTGTTCTTTTAAGATGTTAACGGTATCTGCGCGGTTTGCACCCATGCAGAGAGCATTGACTGTTCCGATGTCAGGGAGATTTCTCTCCTGGGCTGCAATTTCCCAGGTTTTCCAGCTGATTGTTTCTGAGTCTAAAAGGACGCCGTCCATGTCAAAAATTACGGCTTGTATTTGAGTAAGTTCCATATTTGTATTATATTGTTTTAGGAAAAAAGGATAAATATGGAAGAACAGAAAAAACAGGTGCTGTATACACAGCTTGATGATTTGATTGAGATTTACGATTTGCACAATCCTATTGGGCTTGATAAAAAGTTTGATCTTGAGAATGTAAAAAAGACAGTTCTTGAGATGTGTGATTATATAATTCAGAATAAAGAAGAATGTGCAGCCTTAAAAAAATGGATGGATGAGCATGATTTCTGGAAGTCACCGGCAAGCACAAGATTTCACGGGGATTTTGAAAGCGGTTTGTGCGTTCATTCCCTTATGGTAGTTAATCAGGGCTTGCGTTTTGCAAAAACTGTTGTAGAAAACTTTGAAAAATCTCCAATGGCTGACAAGTTTGATTTTACTGCAGAGGACGTTTTTGTTGCCTGCCTTTGTCATGATTTCTGCAAATCCGGAACCTACAATATTGAATTTAGAAATGTAAAGGATTATGCCGGAAACTGGACAAAAAAGCCTTATTACAAGACTAGAGAAGATTCCCGTAATCTTGGTCACGGAAATGAATCGGTTCTTCTTTTGCTTGAAACAATGCCTTCTTTTATAAAGAAAAGATATGTGCTCGAAGCCGTAAGCCGACACATGGGCTTTAGTGATGTGACTGATACTGAAAAAATGAACTATTCAAACTTCTTGCAGAATCCGCTGGTAATTCTTATTCAGATTGCTGATCAGACTGCTTCTGGTTGGTGGGACTGCTAGGTAAGGGCTGATACTTGCAGGGACTTCAATAAAGTTGTCTGCCTTAAGCAGCGTGTCTGCCCTAAGCAGCGTGTCTGCCACATGAGCCTGTCTTGTAGTGACTTTTATAATACGCTAAAATAAACAACACTTTAATTATTAATGAGGAAAATTAAATGCCGACTGACCTGAAAAAAATGCGAAATATTGGAATTATGGCTCATATTGATGCCGGAAAGACAACCACCACTGAACGTATTTTGTATTACACTGGAAAAATTCATAAAATCGGTGAGATTGATGATGGTCAGGCAACTATGGACTGGATGCAGCAGGAACAGGAACGCGGAATTACAATTTGTTCTGCTGCCACAACAACAACTTGGAAAGGTTATCAGATAAATATTATTGATACACCAGGTCACGTAGACTTTACTGCAGAAGTTGAGCGTTCTCTTCGTGTTCTCGATGGTGCAGTTGCTGTAATTTGTGCCGTTGGTGGTGTTCAGCCTCAGACAGAAACTGTATGGCGACAGGCAGATACTTTCAATGTTCCTCGTATGGTTTATGTAAACAAAATGGACCGCATTGGTGCAGATTTTTATGCCGCAGTTGAGAGCATCAAAACAAAATTTGGTGTTGAATGCGTTGCGCTTCAGATTCCAATGGGACAGGGCCAGGACTTTGAAGGTTCTATCGACCTCTTAAAGATGAAAGAGCTTCGTTTTGAAGGCGACGAAGGCGAAAAAGTTGTTGAAAGTGATATAGATGCAAGCCGTATAGATCAGGCAAATGAATGGCGCGAAAAAATGATTGATCAGATTGCAAGTACAGATGATGAACTTGCAGAAATCTATCTTGAAGGCGGCGAAATTACAACTGAACAGCTTAAAAAGGCAATCAGAAAGGCTACAATTGAACGACAGATTGTTCCTGTAATCTGTGGTTCTAGTAAAAAGAATACTGGTGTTCAGCCATTGATTGATGCAGTTGTAGATTATCTTCCATGTCCAATAGATATTCCACCTGCAAAGGGTATCCATGTTAAAAAAGATAAGGAAGAAGAAGTTCTTGTTCCATGTGATGCATCTAAGCAGGCATTGGGACTTGTATTTAAGATTCAGTATGATAAAGAAATGGGTTCTCTCTGCTATGTCAGAATGTATTCTGGTAAAATTGCCAGTGGCTCTCAGATTCTTAATATTAACAAAAAGAAACGTGAACGCGTAAACCGTATTCTCCGAATGCATGCAGATAAGAGTGAACCGGTAAACTCAATTGAAGCAGGGGATATCGCCGTATTTGTTGGTTTGAAGCTTGCTCAGACTGGCGATTCTATCGGTAGTGAAGGATTCCCTGTTCTCCTTGAAGAACCTGTATTCCCTCAGCCGGTAATTTCTGTAGCCCTTGAACCAGAAAGTATGAGTGAACGCGACAAGATGAATGAAACTCTCGAAATTCTTTCGAAAGAAGATCCTACATTTACTTATCATGAAGATTCTGAAACCGGACAGCTCATTATCAGCGGTATGGGTGAACTCCATCTTGATGTTCTCGTTACCCGAATGAAGGATGACTTTAAGGTTCAGTGCCGCGTTGGTGCTCCTCAGGTTACTTACCGAGAAGCTGTTACTGCAGAAGCTCAGGTTACAGAAGAATTTGAAAAGGTTCTTGCAGGTAAAGAAACAAAGGCTGGCCTTACAGTTAAGGTTGCTGCCCGTGAAACCGGTTCTGGAAACAGCTATTCTTGTACAGTCAGAAATCAGGAAATTCCTGATGAAATATTTGAAGCAATTGAAAGTGCATTCAAGTCATGTCTTGAATCAGGTATCAACTATGGTTATCCATGTACAGATACCGCTGTAACAGTTACAGGAATCGATTACGATGAATTGACTGCTTCAACCTTTGCATTTGAAGCATGTGCAGCTCAGGCTTTTGATAAGGCTTGTAATCAGGCTGCTCCACAGCTTCTTGAGCCTGTAATGAATGTTGATATTTCTTGTCCAAAAGAATTTGTTGGTGAAGCAATGAGCCAGATGACTCAGCGTGGAGGAATTATCATTGGCCAGGATTCTAAGACAAGTGAAGAATTGATTCATGCTCAGGCTCCAATGGCCAAGATGTTTGGATTTACAACAAACCTTCGCTCGGCTACAAAGGGTATGGCAAGTTTCAGCCTGGAATTCAGTCACTTTCAGGTTAAGGTTGGGGGCTTGAATAATTACTAGAAACTGCAAAAAAGTGTCAAAAGTTTGAAAAATTCCGTTTTAGATGATTGACACTTTTTAAGCTTTTCTATATATTAATTATCACATGCGGCGATGTTGGAATTGGTAGACAAGCATGGTTGAGGTCCATGTGTTGAGAGACGTGCAGGTTCAAGTCCTGTTCGCCGCAGATGCAAAGCAGTTCTTTATGAACTGCTTTTTTTTTGGCTATGAAGAAAATTAATATAAATCTGGCTGTTCTTTTAACTCTTTGTATGGGGTTTGTGTGCTGTTCCAAAGGGCCTGATATGACTCTTGCGGAAATAGAGGCACTTTCAAAATCCGGTAACGATTATCTCTTAAAACAAACTGTCTACAAACCTTTAGAAAATCAAACATTTAAATCTGGAAAATATGGTGGCATCTGGAATGATACGATTCTTGCAGATCCCAAAACCTTTAATCAGCTGATTGCAGAAAGGGATGGATCCAGTTCTGCAATTGTAAGTGAAACATTGGATTATCTTGTGGATTATGATGCCAGCAAAAGAGAGTGGAAGGCACGAATTGCCGACTTTAAAATCGAAACGGATGAAAAAAATAACAAGCTTACCGTTCATTATAAAATCCGTGATGATGCTTTCTGGTCCTGGTATGGTAAAAAAGAAAAAGTCCCTGTAACCAGTGATGATTTTGTGTTCTGGTATAATGAAATTGCAGGTGACAGCCAGTTTAATTCCAGTGGCTATGCACAGCAATGGTGCACAATGAGCGACGGTTCTCAGGTTCATATCGAATGTGTAAAAATCAGTGAAAAAGAATTTGATTTTGTTTTTCCCCGTATAGTTGCAGATCCTCTTCTTTCTACAAATATGAGTCTGTGCCCAAGTTTTATATTTAGGCCTGCAAAAGAAAAGGGGGGCGCTGAAGGAGTAAAAAATCTTTTTTCTGCAAACTGCGATGTTAAAACGATTCCAAGCTGCGGCAAGTGGTTTATCTCAGAATATACTCCGGCACAGAGAATTGTCTTTAGTAGAAATCCTGATTACTGGGAAAAGGATGAAAACGGCCTTTCAGTTCCTTTTTACGAAAAGAAAATTTGTCAGATTGTGGGGGATATGAATACAGATTATCTTTTGTTTAAGCAGGGAAAAACTGAAACTTATACTCCGCGTCCGGAAGAATTAAAGGATGTGGTAGAAAATCAGAAAGATGATTACACAGTCTATAGTGCAGAAGGAAGTATGGGTGCTCAGTTGTGGTCTTTTAATCAGAATCCTAAAAATTCTGATTCCCTGTTTTACAGCTGGTTTACGAATAAAAAGTTCCGACAGGCTATGAGCTGTTTATTAAACCGTGAACGCATTATCGAGCAGACTTATCGCGGACTTGCAGAATCTAAATATGATATGTTCCCGGATGCAAATCCTTTTTATAATCCGGATATTACTCTTTCTTACAGATATGATCCTCAGCGGGCGGTTAAACTTTTGCAGGATATCGGCTTTAGTCGTGGTGCAGACGGCATTATGAGAGATTCTGCCGGAAATAAAATCGAATACGATCTTTCTATTGCTTCTTCAAATACTATTACAAATGATATTGCCCTTGTAATTGCAGATGAGTGTTCAAAAGTCGGAATAACTGTAAATATCCGACAGATTGATTTTCAAAAATTGATTGGAATGCTTACTGCAACTTATGACTGGCAGAGTGTTATCATCGGCCTTGGTGCAAATATGTTCCCTAGTCAGGGAAGTAATGTCTGGCCGAGTTACGGGAATCTTCATCTTTGGTATCCGCTGCAGGAACAACCGGCTACTGACTGGGAAGAAAGAATTGATTACCTTTATAACGAAGGCTGCTATACAATAGATAAGGTGGCTGCTTTTAAAATCTGGAATGAATACCAGAGAATTATCCTTGAGCAGTGTCCGATAATTTATTTAACCCGTTCTAAAAACTTTTTTGCAATCCGAAATAAATGGAATCAGGAAAATTTTTATTATGATAATAAAAATGGAGCGGTTCTTGACTGGGTGTATCTGAGATAGGGGAGTTTTGAAATGGATGTTTTAGGCGGTACAAAACAATTTTTTGCCAGATTGAAATACTATGTCTCTTTTCCGTGGAAAGCCTTTAAGAAAAAGGCGCCTCTTGCTTCTTATATAACAGGAAGAATCTGTACAATGTTGATGCTACTTTTCTTTCTGGGATTTGCGTTGTTTGGCCTGATGGAACTGGCCCCGGGGGATATAGTAGATCAGATGATGACCCAGCAGCTCATGAGTTCTATGGATTCCTCAAAGGCGGGGGGTGCAGGGACTGTCGGAGCAGATGGCCTTGGGGATAAATCCTATTCTGAGCAGCAGATGGAAAGCTTAAGAAAAGAGTTTGGCCTTGATAAACCATTTTATGTTCAATATTTTAAGTGGCTTAACAGGGTTATTGTGCATCACGATTTAGGAGTGAGCCTTGTAAGCCGAGCACCGGTAAGTTTTTTAATCCGCTCTAGAATCTGGAATTCTGTTTTATTAAATCTTATTTCCCTTGTGTTTATTACTTTGTTTTCGTTTATACTCGGGGTTTATTTTTCAAGCAAGGCGGGAACAAAACTCGATGTGGGAGTTACATTTTTTGCATTGTTCTTTCACGCCTTTCCGGGACTTTTGCTTTTGATTCTGCTTCAGCTTTTTGCAAGCGTTTCAGGACTTTTTCCGGTTACTGCATATCCGGATTTTCCTTTTTCTTCTGCGCCGGTTAAATTTTCTTTCAGTTACATGCATCATATCTTTTTGCCTTTGTTTGCATCCTTTTTGGGAGGTGCGGGCGGCACCATGAGAATGATTCGTTCTACAATGCTGGATCAGATGGGAATGCCTTATATTTTTGCACTTCGTTCCCGGGGTATCAGTGAAAAGAGAATTTATTTAAATCATGCCTTTAGAAATACTTTAAATCCGTATATTACCGGCAGTGCAAATCTTCTTGCCAGCCTGTTCAGCGGTTCCCTGGTTCTGGAGATTATTTTTGCATACCCTGGAATCGGGCGTCTTATGTATGAAGCGGTTTTGCAGCAGGATATCAACCTGGTTCTCGCCAACAGTATGTTTACCTCAAGCCTTGTTTTAATCGGAATGGTCATAAGTGACATTCTGCTTGCGGTTGTGGATCCTCGTATCAGATATGGAAAAGAGTAGGAGGAGTGGTTTATGAAAAAGTTTTTAGAATATCTTAAAACAAAAAAAATTGCATTTTATTCTGCAATCATTCTTCTTGTTATATATTTTGTGATGATTTTTGCGGAGTTTTTTGCTCCGTATCCTGCAACTCAGACTTATGAAAAGAATACTTATCACCCGTGTAATATCCAGCTTACCTTAAAGGGGTTAAAAGTCCGGGAATACCGCGTAATCGACAGGGCAAACTGGTCTTATGCCCGGGTAAAAGATGCTGAATATATTCACGATTTTAAATGGTTCTGTAAAGGTTCCTCTTACAAACTTTTGGGCTTGATTCCCTGCAACAGGCATTTGTTTGGGAGTGATTCTGACTATCCTGTGTATCTATTGGGGGCAGATAATCTTGGTCGTGACCTTTTTAGCCGAATCGTCTACGGAAGCCGTATCTCCCTTACCATAGGCTTTGTCGCAACTGCGGTGTCCCTTTTTCTTGCTATCCTTCTTGGAGGAATAAGTGGATATTTTGGAAGCAAAACAGACTGGCTAATAATGCGTTTTGCAGAATTCTTTATGCTGATTCCGAGTCTGTATCTGATTCTGTTTTTACGTTCTCTTCTGAATACCAGAATGGACAGCGGCACTAGTTACATGGTAATTACCCTTATTCTTGCTCTTGTTGGATGGCCTGGAACTGCACGCACGATTCGCGGAATGGTCCATTCGATTAAAAGAGAGGAATTTGTTCTCGATGCTCAGCTTGAAGGGGTGCCTGGAGTAGTTATAATTGTTAAATACATTGTTCCTCAGATGGCAAGTTTGTTGATTGTAAGCACGGCTCTGAGTGTTCCGGGCTTTATTATGAGCGAGACAACTCTTTCTTATCTTGGACTTGGAATCAATGATCCTGCCGTAAGCTGGGGTTCTCTTATAAACAGGGATATTTCGACCCTTTCTAATTTGAGAAACTTTCCATGGCTCTTGTGGCCGGTATTTATGCTTTTGCTGGTGACTCTGGCTTTTAATTTTATTGCTGATGCATTGAGGGATTTTTATGATCCGTATTCTTCAGTTTTTAAGACCTTTAGAAAGAATAAGAAGAATCGGAATGAAGAGGCTGTCAAGGATGAAAAGAAGTTTTCTGCATCGGAAGGCACTTCTGTTCTCCTTTCTGTAAAAGACCTGCATGTCACCTTTACGATTCTTCGAGGAACAAAGGCTGTAAAAGTGTATGGCGTCAGGGGTGTAAACTTTGAGCTTAAGAGGGGAGAAATTCTTGGTCTTGTTGGAGAGTCTGGAAGCGGTAAGTCAGTTTCCACAAGTGCAATTCCTTGTCTTTTAAGTCAGAATGCACAGGCAGAGGGTGAGATAATCTACGACGGAGTAAATCTTATGACCTTAAGTCAGAAAGAACTCCGGGAATACCGCGGTAAAAAGATTGCAATTATTTTCCAGGAACCGGGACGTTCTTTTGACCCGCTTCAGAATATCGGTTCTGTTTTTTATGAGACCCTCAAAAATCAGAATCCTCAGATTACAAAAGAAGAAGCTGACAAAAAAGCGGTTGAGCTTTTGACGGAGGTTGGGCTCCCAGAACCAGAGAGCCGCCTTAAATCTTATCCACATCAGTTTAGCGGCGGACAGCTTCAGCGTATTGGAATTGCAATTGCCCTTGCACAGAACTGCGAGCTTTTGATTGCGGATGAACCGACAACTGCTCTGGATGTGACCATTCAGGCTCAGATTGTAAGTCTCTTGTTAAAGCTAAAAGAAGAACGTGGCTTAAGTATTATTTTTATCAGTCACGATATTCATCTGGTTGCCCGAATCAGCGACCGCATTGCTGTAATGTACGGCGGAAAGGTAATGGAAACTGGAACTGCAGACCAGATAATTAAGGCTCCCCGTCATCCTTATACTAAGGCATTGATTTCTTCGTTGCCGGAGTTTGGTTCTCATTATACTGAGGGACCAATGAACAGTATTCCAGGCAAGGTGAGCGACCCCGCAAATCCTCCAAAGGGTTGTCCTTTTGCACCTCGGTGTTCTTATGCAAAAGAAGAGTGTAATATAGAAAATACTGATTGTTATATGGTGAAAAAATGAAATACGATTTATCAAAAATGGCAACCTTTGGTGTAGCCGGAAACTTTACAGGTCATCTTGAACAGGCCGGAGAAGCGGTGGATTTTGCAAACGTAACTGTAAAAGAAGCAAATGCTCCAAAGGCAATTTTTCCTACATTTATTCCTTTAGGGGCGGCTTGTGGTGATTGCGCTTCTGGTGGAGCTGTCACTTGTGTTACTCCTGCATTTTTGCACACATATCCTTTTGATTTTGACAAGATTGTTTTTCCTGAGGGAGAAGAAAAGCTTCAGATTGAACCGGAATGCGCTCTGGTTTTTGATGCAGAATGGAAGGACGGTAAGCTTGTATCTCTAAAACCTTTGTGTTTTGGTGCCAGTAATGACTGTTCAATCCGCAAACAGGGTGCAAAAAAAATCAGCCAGAAAAAGAACTGGGGGCCTAGTTCCAAAGGGTATGCATCTTCTTTTATTGAATGCACCGCTTTTTCAGAAAAGGGGAATATAAACGACTACCGCATTGCAAGCTTTCTTGTGAGGGGTGACGAGGCCTTTGACTACGGAGAAGATTCTCGTATCCGTGATTACAGTTATGTCTATCAAAAACTCATCGACTGGATGCTGGACAAGTTTAACAATCAGAAAGATGAGGGGCCTGCAGAAAACTTGAATACATACATGGCAGAAGCTGGATTCCCGGAGAAAATTATGGTTAGCATCGGAGCTACCCGTTACACAGAATATGGCGAGAGCAATTTCCTTGCAAAGGGAGACCGTGCTGTTGTAATGCTATATCCGGAGTCAAAATATTCTCATGAGGATATAAGAATTCTGTCTCTTGAAAAGGATATTTATAAGATTCCTACTGATATCAGCTTTTTATCACAGGTTGTGGTTTAATATTTATTTACTTTTTATTCCTGCTACATTAAAATGATTACATTATGAAATTTACACGTAGTAGCGGAATTTTGATGCACCCGACATCTTTTGCGGGTACTCCTGGTATAGGTACGCTCGGCAAGGCAGCGTACGAATTTGTTGATTGGTTGGAATCAGCTCATCAGTCATTGTGGCAGATTCTTCCTATTGGTCCAACTGGCTATGGTGATTCTCCATATGCTTCTTTCTCTACATTTGCAGGAAATCCTTTGATGATTGATTTGGATGATCTTGTAAACAGAGGCTGGGCTGATAAGAATGATGTTGTTCCAGCAGATTATATTAAATCAGAAGGTCCTGTAGAATACGGTTCAGTTGTATGGTGGAAGATGCCTGTTTTGTACAAATGTGCTGCTTACTTCCTTAAAAACTGTTCAAAGAAAGACCGTGAAGCATACGAAGCATTCAAGAACGATAACTCTGCATGGCTCAATAATTATGCTGATTTTACAAGCATCAAATCATATTATGATGCAGAAGCTGAAAAACAGGGAATCAGCGGCGTTGCACAGATGTGGAATGCTTTCTGGCCAAAGGATTTGGCTTCTTGTAATCCAACTGCTGTTTCTAAATGGGATGCAGAACACACAGAAAATGTAGAACAGATCAAAGTAATCCAGTTCTTCTTTGCAACTCAGTGGTTCTCAGTAAAAGAATACGCAAACAAAAAGAACATTAAGCTTATTGGTGATATCCCGATTTTCGTTGCAGCAGACTCTGCCGATGTTTGGGCAAACCAGAAAATGTTCCAGCTTGACAAGAACGGAACTCCAAAGAAAGTTGCCGGTGTTCCCCCGGATTACTTTAGTGCAACTGGTCAGCTCTGGGGAAATCCATTGTACGACTGGGATGCAATCAAAGCAGACAATTACTCATGGTGGGTTGAACGCACTCGCCGCATGACAAAGCTTGTTGATATAGTTCGTATCGACCACTTCCGCGGATTTGAAGCATACTGGTCAATTCCTTATGGTGATACAACTGCCGTAAACGGAAAATGGGTAAAGGGTCCGGATATCGATTTGTTCAACGCAATTAAAAAGGCTTTGGGCGATCTTCCAATCATTGCAGAAGACCTTGGTGTTATCACTGATGAAGTTCGTAAACTCCGTGATGATGCAGGCTTCCCTGGAATGAAGATTCTTCAGTTTGCATTTGATCCAAACGAAGCTGGCAAGGACGGTATGGTAAACGCATATCTTCCACATATGTATCCTTCTGAATCTGTAGTTTATACAGGTACACATGATAACGATACAATGCAGGGATGGCTTGATTCTGCTAATGACGGTGCTGTTAAGCTTGCTGCAGAATACGCCCTTAACCGCAAGGTTTCTGAAAAAGAAGCCCGCGACCTTTCAAACAACGGTCAGTTGTGCAAGGCTCTTGTAAACTGTGCAATCGCATCAGTTGCAGACCTCGCTGTAATTCCAATGCAGGATGTTCTTGGACTTGGAACAGAAGCCAGAATGAACATTCCAAATACAACTGGTTCTAACTGGTCATGGCGTATTGCTCCAAAGAGTCTTACAAAAGAAAATGCAGAATGGCTTGCTTTTGTATCTGACCTCTACGGACGAAACGTAAAAAAGAAGTAATTTAATTCTTTCATAATGAGAGGCAGATAGACTAAATTAAAGTCCTTCTGCCTTTTTTTTGCAAAAATTTGATATAGTGTTATAATTATGTGTAATGAGTACACATATTAATGCACCAGAGGGTGCAATCGCACCAAGGGTAGTTCTTCCGGGAGACCCTTTAAGAGCAAAATTTATTGCAGAAAATTTTCTGGAGAATCCAGTTTGCTATAATGAAGTCCGTGGAATGTACGGCTTTACAGGAACTTACAAAGGAGTTAAAGTTTCTGTTCAAGGTACGGGAATGGGGCAGCCTTCAATGTCAATTTATGCTACGGAGCTGTTTCGTTTTTACGGAGTTCAAAAGGCAATTCGGGTTGGAACAATCGGTTCAGTTAAAGAAGACGTAAATTTGAAGGACACAGTAATTGCCAGTGCCGCTTTTTCAGATTCTTATCTGTTAAACCAGCGTTTTGGCGGATTACACTATGCTCCAACATCAGATTTTGAACTTTTGTATACCGCATACAACAAGTCCAAGGAATTAGGCATAGACGCAAAAGTTGGACCTGTGGCTTCGAGTGACCGTTTCTATGATGATAACGAGAACTGGAAACTTTGGAAAAAATACGGTGCCATCGGAATCGAAATGGAATCAGCAGAATTATTTACACTTGCTGCTGAATACAACACAAAGGCTCTGGCAATCTTTACTGTTAGCGATCACATTGTTAAAGGAACAGCAACAACAGCAGAAGAGCGACAGACGTCTTTTAAAGATATGATGGTTTTGGCACTAGAGACAATTATCATGAACTAATGGGAGCACGTTTATGAAACCAACACTTTTGGTACTGGCAGCTGGAATGGGAAGCCGCTACGGGGGAGTAAAACAGATCGATTCTGTAGGAAAAAATGGCGAATGCCTCTTGGATTTTGCAGCTTATGATGCAAAAAAGAGCGGATTCGGTAAAGTTGTTTACATCATCAGAAAGGATATCGAAAAAGACTTTAGAGAAAAGCTTTTTGACCGTGTAGCACGCAACTTTGATGCTGACTATGTTTTCCAGAGTCACGACAGCCTTCTTACAGAAGAACAGATTAAACTTTCGGCAGAAAGAACTAAGCCATGGGGAACTGCTCATGCTATTCTCTGTGCAGAAAAAGCAATCCATGAACCATTTGCAGTTATCAACTCAGATGACTATTATGGAAGAGAAGCTTTTGAAACTTTGGGAAAACATCTTTCTTCAATTTCAAACGACAGCACAGAACACGCAATGGTAGGATATGTTCTTGAAAATACAATGAGCAAGAACGGTTCTGTAAGCCGTGGTGTTTGTACTGTAAAAGACGGATGCCTTGATTCTATCGTTGAAAATCTCAAGATTTATTACGAAAACGGAAAAATCCTGAGCGATATGGGCGATAAGATTGTAGAACTTACAGGAAAAGAATGTGTCAGCATGAACTTGTTTGGTTTTAGTCCAAAGGCATTTGAATCTTTCAATACTTATTGGGAAGATTTTATCAAGAATAATGTAACTGCCCCAAAGGCAGAGGCATTGCTTCCTGTTGTAGCAGGAGATATCATTAAGAACGGTAAGGGTGTTGTAAAGATGTTTACTTCTACCGAAAACTGGTTTGGAATGACTTATCCTGAAGACAAGGAAAATGTTAAAAAAGAAATAGCAAAGAAGATTGAAGCTGGTTATTATCCTGCTCAGCTTTGGGAAAAATAATTTTTTAGTCAGATTTGCAACGAGGTTTTTATGAAAAAATCTATTTTTAAGAGTATTTTGCCATTATTTGTAATGTCACTTGGTTTGATTCTTTCTTCTTGTGGAACAACTTCTGGTTATAAGGCCAAGAAATTTACCACAGACTGGATAAAGGTAACTAAGGATAATGCAAACGATTGCGGCAGATTTTTTACAACATCTGAATTAGGCAAGTTCTCGATGATTACCGGTGAATTCAAAAAAGAAAAGGGTAGTGAGGAAGGAACTTACGGCTTTGTATTTGGTTATTCTGGCCAGAACAAAGGAATCCTGTCAGATTACATCCGCTTTGAAATCAATCCTCTTGGAGAATATGCCGTTTATTCATGGGTAGACGGAAAGTACAAGGATTTGATTAACGATGATGTAGAAAACGATGCATATATGAATCAGAGTTCAGCGATTGTAAAAGGCCTTGGTTCAACAAATACTTTAAAAGTAGAAAAAGCAAAAGACGGAACTTATTCCTGCTATGTGAATAATTCTTGTGTTGCTTCAAAGATTGAACCTCTTGCAAACGGTACAAAAGGTGTTATGGCATTCTTTAGTGTTGCCAAGAGCAACCAGGAAAACCTTCCGGAAGAAGCTGTAGAACTTTCTTATCGTATTACTGATTCCGCATTCAATTAATCCCTGGGTTTAGGCCCTGTCGTTATATTGAAATGCATTCTTAATTGTATTATTATTGAGTCAAGGATTTAGGTCCTTGACTTTTTTTATTAGAGGTTAAAAATGGCACGTACACATTATATCGCCGGAAACTGGAAAATGAACACAACTAAGGCTGAAGCAGTTGCTTTGGCAAAGGACTTGGTTGAACAGCTTAAGGGAAAAACAAACAAATACATGATTGGTGTTCCTTTTGTATACCTTGATGCAGTTGCACAGGTTGTAAAGGGTTCAAACATCATTCTCGCAGCTCAGGACTGTGCTGCAACAGATAACGGAGCTCACACAGGTGAAGTTTCTACAGCAATGCTCAAGGACATCGGATGTCAGTGTGTAATTCTTGGTCACTCAGAACGCCGCCACGAAATCGGTGAATCTGACGAACTCATCAACAAGAAGGTTCGCAAGGCTTTGAACGACGGTCTTGAAGTAGACCTTTGTATCGGTGAACTTTTGAGCGAACGCGAAGCAGGTGAAGCAGAACAGGTTTGTGCTTTCCAGCTTTCTGCAGGTCTTGCAGGCGTTACAGAAGAACAGATGAAGAAAGTAACAATCGCTTACGAACCAGTTTGGGCTATCGGTACAGGTAAAACTGCTACTCCAGCAGACGCTCAGGCTATCCACAAGTTCATCCGTGGTTACATCGCAAAACTTTACAACCAGAAGGTTGCTGACGAAGTAATCATCCAGTACGGTGGATCAATGAAAGCTTCTAACGCACCAGAACTTTTGGCTCAGCCAGACATCGACGGTGGTCTCATCGGCGGTGCTTCACTCAAAGCTGAAACATTCGTTCCAATCTGCGTACTCTAATTAATTAGATTTTAGCTTATAAGGACTGTCTAAAGGGCAGTCCTTT
>JAFNQK010000203.1 GCA_017386165.1 Treponema sp. | reverse complement strand
TTACTCAATTTCATACTAAGATCGCAGGACGTAGAAAATGCCTATTAAGATTCACTCTGATTTGCCGGCTAAAGGTATACTTGAACAGGAAAACATTTTCGTTATGACGGAGAACCGTGCTGAAACACAGGAAATCCGTCCGCTTAAAGTTGCAATCATCAATCTTATGCCTACCCGCGAAACAACGGAAACACAGCTTCTTCGTCTTTTGAGTAACACTCCATTGCAGGTTGAAATCAGCCTGATCCGCATGGAGCATCACGACTACAAAAATACGGGAACCGACTATCTCGATAAATTCTATATTCCTTCAAGTGAATTATTGAAAAACAAGTACGACGGAATGATTATCACCGGTGCCCCTGTTGAACAGCTTCCTTTTGAGCAGGTGGACTACTGGGAAGAACTTTGCAAGGTCATGGACTGGGCCAAAGACAACGTCTTTTCTTCACTTTATTTGTGCTGGGGAGCCTTTGCTGGACTTTATCATCTGCACGGAGTAAACAAGCATGCTACTGACGGAAAAATCTTTGGTATTTTCAAGAACAAGAGCGGCCTCATTTCTGACCCTCTTTTGCGCGGATTTGATGACTTTTTTCCAATTCCACAGAGCAGACACACAACTATAAAAGAAGAAGAAATCTTAGCTCATTCTGAACTGGAAATTCTTGCACATAATGATTCTATCGGCCCGACTTTGATTAAATCAAAAGACAACCGCGAAGTGTTTATGACCGGCCATTTGGAATACGACTCTAACACCCTGGGAACAGAATACTGGAGAGACAAATCAAAAGGACTTCCGATTCATGTTCCGCTAAACTATTATCCGGACGACAATCCGGAAAACACACCAAAATCAACCTGGCGAAGTACGGCGCACCTGTTCTTTAGCAACTGGCTTAACTACTACGTATACCAGGAAACACCTTATAACTTTACTAAATAGTGTAAAGGGCGAGCCCTTAGAATATGCATAAAATTGGCGCGAAGGAGCAAGGCGGTGATTAAAAACATTCTGTTTGTGGAAGGAGCGCTAGCGACTTTTTATAAGTTCCTTATCCACAAACAGCATGTAGTGTGCTAGCACACGATTTTAACTCACCGAAATGCGACTGGAAGACAATTTTAGGTGTAGAACTGATTTCTCGACCTTTGCCCTAAAGCAAATCTTAAACCGTGTGGATCCAGGTGAGTTCGTGTTTGTTGTAGTTGAGGTGAACGATGCGGCTGCCTGGTATCTCGGCAAACTGGCGGATCACATCCCATTCTGGTTCACCCTGCATTTTGATTGTGCAGATCATGTTGCGACACAGCCCGCTTGAAAGCCATTCCTTAACCCATTTTAAGAGGCGTTCCGGATAGCAGATTACATCGCTTAAAACCCAGTCGCAATAGCCGATGTCCTGAGGCTTGAGTGTAAAGGCGTCGTGAGCCTGAAAGGTCACCAGAGAATTTTTCATTAAGTCCGGGGCAAGTTCTGCGCGGTCAACAGCATAAACCTGAGCACCAAGTCCCACCAGAACCCATGTCCAGCCGCCAGGGCACGCACCGGCTTCAAAACAGCGTTCCCCCGCTTTTGGCAATTCTGTTCCATTCAGAAGATTTGCCATTGTAAGGCTTTCCTGAATCTTGAGATAAGCGCGGCTCGGAGGATTTTCGTGATCTTCTTCAAAAACAATCTGCCCCGCAGGAATAAAAGAACTGGTTTTTGCAGAACAAATCATTGTATTTTCATCGATAAGGGTATAAAGACCAATTGGACTTGAAGGAATTTTTGTCGGAAACTTGCGGACCTTTAGATTAACGTAAGGCAGCTTTTCCTGAATCAGATTTGCCCGGCGGAAAAGCTGATACTGATAAGGCGCCCAGCTGCGCTGAATCGATTTTAAGGCACCAGAAGCTTCGCCAATTGATTTGAACTTAATGAGTTCCGGTTCAAGCATTGTACAGCGGGACCAGTAAGGAAGCACATTAGGATCAGATAAATTATCAGTCGGAAAATCCTCGTAATACAAGAGGTCGCCGTATTGAGCAATGGGCTTTGAGTCAAAGTGCAAACGCCCGCTCAATTCGGTTTTGAGCATTCCTGACATTTCCGGGTACGCTAAAAAAGCAACACCTTTTAATTTTGTTCTTGAAACATTTGATTGAATTATATTATCTGACATGACGAATCGCTTATCTGATCTTCAATAGAATCACTTTCTTCTAAATGCAACTGAGAAACGTATTCTGCAAGGCGGGTAAAATCTCTGGACGGAAGAATTTCAAAACCTATCTCTGTTACACCGGCATCTTCTTTCATCCATTGCGGCTTGCACAATAATACCAGAGCCCCTTCTGCAGCAGCACGGGCAAAAGTAATCTTGGCCTCGTATTCATTATCCATATCAAGAGTAACCGGAAGTTTAAACTGAACCTTGCACCCGGTTTTACTGATATTTTCAAGAGAAGCTGGTAATGCGCAAATTTCCGGGGCTTCAAAGCGCCCGATATCATCAAAACGTTTTGAACCTCTTTCATTGTATGCCATAGTTACTCGAGTATAAAGATTTTATTAATCTTTAACAAGCATTACCTTTCGAGTTTCATCAAAACCAGCACCAAAAACGCGAACAAAATACAATCCACGGGCACAAAGCTTTCCGCTTCTAGTAGTTCCGTTCCAGGTAAAGTAATGTGTTCCGCTGGAAAGATTGCCGTGATGGAGGTATTGAACCACATTTCCGTCCAGAGTCATGACAACTACGCTTACATTTCCTGTTTCTTTTACATCAAGCTGAATTACAGTTTTTTCACCCTGGGTAGCATTGATTACGTTATTTGCAATACTTACGCCACCACGCTGCTTTTTAACATCCTTTAACTTAAATGACCATAAATCAAGACTAGTCAAATCGTTAGAATCCTTTAGACGGAGGGCGAACAAAGGAGCATCACGGTGAACTTCATAAGTTCCGGAGCCGGCAGTTCCTGATTCACTGAGAGTAAACTGAGGTTCACGGCAGATTTTCATTTCACTACCGTTTGAATCCTTAAGTTTAAAAAGGAAGCTGATTTGATTTCCACTGCTCCAGTTTTCTACATTAGAATATGGAACAACAAAGTCAAGCATTCCGTCCTGAACATCTATATCCTGACTGTAAAAATCGGTGTTTGCGCTGGAAGCAAGATTTGAATAAACATTCGGAGAAGGAAGCCATACTCTCCACTTAGAAGTCAAAGGCTCTCCTGTGTAGTTATCGAGAATATCTTTATTGTATTTAGAACTGATGCTTCCAGAATCAGGTGTATTATCAAAGTAAGCGGTTACACCAGAAATTGCATCTGCACCACTTTCATCGTTGTAAACGCTGGCTTCCATGGTGATATCGTAGCCTGCATGAACTGAACCATAATTCTGCTGTTCTTCATTCCAGTCGTGAACCGCTTTGCTGCCCTCGGTATACAAATCTTCTGCAAAGGTAGAACCGTCATTATCTGATTCACGGTTGTCGTATGCATAAGCCATATCCACAGCATCTACTGCAAAGTCGCTGATTGCATGAGCATCCCCATGAGGCATATAAGTTGAATTGGCACCTTCTTCTACACCTTGAATAAAGGTTACGTTGAGCCCCGGAATCTGAGTTGCAGGGTCAACACAATTCTTTGGATACGGAGAATAACACTGCAAGTAATAATTCTGAAGCTCATACAGATTCATTTTTTTGTTCAACTTGTAAACGATTCCTGTAAAATGGTCATTTGAGAAAACAACCCGCTTTTGAGATACTACTGTGAGGGCTCCTTCTCCCTCTACAACATTGAATGAACCGTCATCATTTATGGTAACAAATCGGAGAGAAGCAGCAGTATCCTTTACCTGAACAGTAGAATCATTCAAAGTAATCTTTACATCCGAAGTTTTAATCTTTTTGTTGTAGACAACATACAATTCGTCACCATCCAGTTTTGCTACCGTAATTTCAAATTTTGGTTCAACGGATTCTGTGGTATTAATTTTATCCGCATGCAAAACATTTCCTGCAAGGTCTGTAATGTAGCCCTGGCCGTCATAAGAAACAGTGAAAGTTTCTTTTAGAGAATATTTTTTATCTGATTCAAAATTAATGCTGAAATACAAACCATCCTGAGAGCCCGTGCTGTTGTTTGGAGCAGACACATCCGCCGGATAGAATCTGGAACTCTGAGCCCCTGCAGAAATTGTTCCGTCTGCAAAAGTAAGTGCTGTGGTTGTCTGTTTTACGCCGGTGCTGTAAGTAAAGCAGTTTGAAGCATCATACAGAGTGGAATATCGAATTCCTCCCGAAGTACGACGAGCTGCTTCGTCATCAAAGGCTCTTGAACCTCCAAAAATATCGGCTGCATAACTGTCTTCAAGGGCATATTCATGATTATCCTTTTGCCAACCAATCTGAGTGTACCACTTTGGACTGGCTGCAGAAGAAGTAAAGTCATAGCCATTATCCCAGAC
>JAFNQK010000202.1 GCA_017386165.1 Treponema sp. | reverse complement strand
GAAGCTTTACATAATAGATAAGGACGTATGTAATTTTTATCAACTGGAGTTCCATCTGTTTTTACGAGTTCTGTTTTTAGGATTTTGTCATTTGTAAATCTTCTTAGGTCAGAAAATGTTACCTTTGTAGATTTAACATCATCTAAAAATTCAATGTTTTCGATTTTTGCATAGGCATACAAATAAACAGTATTTTCAGCAGGTGCTAAAACTAAATACATTGTCTGACTTTTTGATTTAGCTTCTTGAAGATAATTAAAAGCAGCACGCCATATTTTCTTTTCGATATAAATTGTCTCATTATTTCGAATCATATCATCGATTTTCTGAGATTGAATTATCGTATATACAAGATTCTCAAATATTTCCATACTTTAATCCTGCGCCCCAGTGCGGGCGTCCACATAACAAACATTCCCCATATCCACGGTAAAAGATTTACGCTGCAAAAAATGTCAGTGTAAGCTGTCATGGCGGAGATATTATATTCTTATAATATCAGAATTTCGTTGATTTTCAAGGTGTTTTACACGAACACTCGTAAAATCATATTCTATCATTCAGCAAGCTTGACTTGATTAAAAATATTCCACAGTCATTTCAAAGATTCAATCTCATTTTGAAGCCTGCACAAAAATTTTCCTGCGTGTGCTCCGTCCATCTGAGTGTGATGAAACTGAAATGATATCGGCAAAAAATAACGGAATAGATGTTTTCTATATCGGCCCCAAATCATAAATGGATTGTTAAAAATACCGGAATTCATGCCGACTGCACCATCAATTTCTGTATCAATTATGGCAGAAGTTCCTATTACCATGTTTTCATCGGATAAATCTCTGTCGATGCAAGTCTTAGAAACTTCGGAAGTATATTTTAGATATTCCTGATTAAAAGAATTCAAATCTGCAGAAAAATGCAAATCACAGGAAGAAACTTCGCCATTTTTATTTTTGACAATTGTATTTATTGCAAGTGAATCATATTCAAAAAGTTTGTCTTCGATGGGAAGAATGTAAAACTGTCTTATACTTACAGCTGCTTTTCCGATGCAGTAATCCAAAAGCATATTGAATTTTAAATGCTTCTTTTTACTGAGTTTAACTAAATTCGTGACATCGACAGTCTTAAAGAAAGTTACCATTGGATTTGGTGCTTTCATCCAAAGTTTAAATGCTGATGCCCTTGTTGTTTCTTCTGGATTTATTTCTTTTTTCATTTTTCCTTTAATAGCGGATTATTGAGTCGTCCGTGTAACAGTCATTATATGGGTCAATATGATATTTGTAAATAATTCAACGCGTTAGGCTATGGAGCAGCTGCGAAGCAGGCCACTGGACTGAGCGACTGAAAGGAACGAAGGAAGCGGCTGACCGTTAGGGAACTGCGGAACAGCCGACCTCTGCGACCGAAGGGAGCGGAGGGAACGCCCGTATTTTATTCAACTTTCCATTTTTACGAGCTTTGGGATGCGTTCATAAAAACGTTCTTTTGGATATTGAGAACCTAAGTCTGTGCGCTTGAGGAAGTCGATGTAGTCTTCGGCTGTCAGTCGTTCTTCTTTAATTATGATTTCTTTGTTCAATTTTTTTACAATCATTTATCTTCAAATAATAATATTCGTAAAATTCTATTTCTTATGCAACAATTTTTCCAAAATCTTTTCTAGTTTCTTAAAATCATTGCATCTCTTTTTTAGCATAGTACTACAGTTCGGCTTTTGAACTAAGTAATATAGTTTATTGGCTTTTTTTACTATTGCTTCTTGATTTTTCCGGCACCATTCTATTTCTTTTATGCACAATTTCTTGTAGTTAGCTTGAGCAGAATTATCTTTTGGTGATGGTCTTAAATCGATTTTTGTAATAAATCTGCCATCAACCGGAATCATGTTGTTGAAATTCAAAACGCTTAAAAGTTTTTCGCCGTCGAATATTCGTGTAAAATCTACATCATTTTTCTGAGTTTTGTGTTTTTCTTTCGCGGAATCAAGAGGAACACAATATTTATGTTCATCACAAATTACTACAATTCCGACAAATGGGCGGCTGCTTTTGTGAATTTGTGGAGAGATGGACTGAACGCGATCATCAGCTTTATGTAAGTCTCGGATATATTTCATGTCCATGAAGTATAAATTTAATCTTTCTTGTTCCATAATTAACCTATTAAAAAAAGCCGTTGCAGAGAACTGAACGGCTTTATCGATTCCACTTAACGGCAGGACTCTCCGCTTTTAAGGTTCCCACTTACAGTAGGGTACACTGCTTTTAAAGATTCCACTTAGGGTAGGACTCACCACTAATAGGAATATAATACAGAACAAATTTAAAGTCAATTAAAATAACAATGAGTTTAATCGCAGACTTGTTTGCCCGCTTTAGTGTCTTTGGGTTTACTGTTCTGTGATTTCTCCGTAGTGTTTTCAATTTTTATTTTCAGATTGCAAAATTCGGACTGCTTCTTCAACGGTAATTATTTTTGCGTAACGTCTTCCCCACATGAATTCATTAAAATATTTGTATGCCGTTTCCTTGTCGAAATAGGGATTGTCATAAGTTGAGTTTGTGTATGCAGGGACATATATGTTGAATCCTTTTTCGAATCCGCTTTTGATTGTTGCGTCCATGCAATAGTCTGTTGCTACGCCGATAGTCATAATGTCTTTTTCGCCTTTGGACTTAAGGTATTCAGTCAATCCTGTCATGGGATGAAAGGCACTGTTTACGTTTTTTTCAAATCGTCTTTCGTTTTCCCTTGGTGCAAAATCTTCATATACTTCATAGTTATCGGTTGACTTTTCTAAATCACTTCCCGGACCATCATCATGCTGGACATACGCAACTTCGACATTATTTTCTCGTGCCGTGTCGATTAACAGTTTTATATTTTTTCTTACGGTTTCAAACGCATATAGATTTTCGTTGAAACATCCCTTTTGTGTGTCTACAACCAACAGTACCATTTATTTCTCCTGTTTAATTTTATTCATGCGGCGAATATCGAATATCGTGCTAATGCCCTGTGTCGGGGGTGGTGATTGAAAATATCCTTCAATTATTTTCCGTGAATTACAGATTCAATTTGAGAGTTTTCTCCATTAATTACAATTTCAAAAACTCCGCCTTCCATGTTTTGTGGAAGTGAACCGAGAACGTACCATTTATCTTTATATTTATAAATTCTGTAGGGCATTTCGCCTTTTATCTTGTCTTCTCCATAAATTGGAAACAATGCATTTTCTGCAACTGAAATTACGTCTTCTATTTTCGAGATTTTTTTCTTATCAGGCTGTGGACCTTTATATTTATTTTTTTTATTGTTTACAATAATTTCTTTTAGACTGTTTTCATATAATTCTTTTGCTTTCGAAGCTTTCTTATCTGTGATGCACTGGACTTCATAAGTGTTGATATTTAATTCGAAAACTTTATTTTCTTCATTCACGATAGTAATGATTTCATCATTTTTAAATTCCATGCTTTTTATGAATTTCCATTGGACATCATATTCAAAAAACTTATCTATTTTTACTGAGTATATCGGAATTGAAAATTTGTATTTTACATCTCCAACAGATTCAATAATTATTAAACCAAAATCATAGTCATTGTTTTTTGAGCTTGTATATGCATCTTTATAAATGAAATTTCCTTTTGAAAGAGGTTCTACATCTGGTGGCGGTAATCTTTTTGCGTAAATGCTGCCTATAAAAACAAAAAACACTGATATAAATGCAATTCTTTTTTTATTCATTATATTTTCCCCCATAAAAAATCCCTATAGATAACATATAGGGCATCTATAAAAACTCATTTTCAATGACTTTTTATAGATTGCCTGCGAGTTTAAAAGCCCGAAATAGCAGGCTTTTAAACGTCGCGTTTTAAGAGTTACCTCAAAAAACTGAAGTTTTTAGAGGTAACTATATACCTGTAGGGATTTAATGTCAAATATTTACGTTTTTGTTTTCAACTTAAAGCTTTCTTATGGTTCCGGTAAATATTTGATCTCCTGTACAGTCTATTGATTCCCAATCATCTGATGTTGTGCCCGTCAAAGTTGCATTAAACATAGGCATGTTGATTGTAATGCTTGTTCCGGAAATTGAGTAAGTACCTGATGTTGATCCTATAT
>JAFNQK010000201.1 GCA_017386165.1 Treponema sp. | reverse complement strand
GATACATTCCACCATCCAAGACTTCATCAAGATTTGTAAAACCAGTCGGAATATGAACGTTGTTTTTCGAATCACGAATAAAAGCCTGCATCGCATCAATACAATTCAGAGCATTGCACTTATCAAGGGTGTTTGTATTAACGACATCAAGCGCAAACTGAATTTCTTCTTCAATTCTGGAAGCAAAGCCAAAATAATCAGCCACCATTGCTTCATTTGCATCTTTGTGTCCTGCAAATAAAACCTCCGAATCCGCAAAAATAAGTTTTACACCTTTCTTTCTGAGCTGTTCTTCCTGAGCCTTAGCCTTCTCCACCGCTTCCAGACCGGCTTTATCATTATCAAGCGCAAAAATTACAGGCTGCGATGGAAGCAATTCTTCTAACAGCCGCAGGAACTTATGAATCATCGATACAGAGCCAAGTGCAACCGCCGTTCCTGTTGCCTCATAAATACTCATTGCATCAATCTCACCTTCCACAACAAAGATAGGAACTGTAGCACTTTTTAGCACCCCGGCATTAAAAATCTGGGTATGCCCTACTTTCATTTTAGTACAGTTTATATCTTTTTCGCCTGTATAACGTGCAAGATAACTTCCTTTCCCCGTAGGAATGATTAATCGTTCCGTTTCAAACATCTTTCCTGATGCCTTAGGATGCTTCCAGTTTTTGCAATATCCAATATTGAAATGCTTCATTGTGTCTAAGGAAAGCCCACGTTTTTTCCAGTAATCAGTCTGCTCTATGTTTTTATGACAATCATCAAAGAACGCCGTATAATCTGCTTCCTCTGTTTCCGTTAAGGTAACAGTTTTGTTGACATTAGGCAGGAGTTGTACAGTTTCTATCTTCTTAAAGTCTGCACTTCGCAAACTTGTACAGTTTCTATCTTTTCTTGATGCATAATCATTCCCTAGATCCAGATTAAGGCCAAGTTCCCTGCAGGCATTTTCTACAACAGCTCCAGTATCAGATTGGTCAATATGATTTTTAACTGCCAGAATATCGACAAAACTCTTGCTGGAAAAGCAGCCCTTCCAGCAGGTAAAATGATTCTTGTTTTCAGGATTTTCGGTAATACCAGTCCCTTTAGGTCCGGAACCGCTTCCACAAATTGGGCAGATATACCCTCTGTTTGATTTGTCAGCTTTCAGCCACATTGCAGCATTCTCGTTGATGTAAGTTATGGCTTCCTTATATTGCATTTGCACTCCTTATAAGTGTTTTTTAATTCACTACAAGGAATATATCTGATGCCGTTGCCGCAGGCAAGGAACGGCGTCAGATTCTTAATAATCTATTGATTATCTTTTATGCAGAATTCGATTTTTTAATTTATTGTGTTATAAAGAGTTAGAAAACTAACTCCCACGTAAAAGGTATTTAAATCCACGTAGAAAGTATGAAATTCCACCTGATAGGTATGTATACTTCCCGTATTTTTTACTACGATGAGCTTTTATTTATCAAATTACTTCTTTTTGTAGCCAAAGCTTTATAGCTCTGCAGGTACTTTTCTCCCAAATGAACAATCAGATATCCTTTTGAAAGCCAGTCAGAAACGGCCCATGAAGATTCGCTATATAACTCAAGGAAAAAATCGTTTGAATCAGATTCACAAGCATTAATTTCATCAACAGCCTTTTTTACCGCATCGACAATATCTCTTCCAGGATTTTTTGTCTCAGAAACATCAGGAAGTGAAAGATACTGCTGAATAATGCGATTATTTATGTTCAAGACATTATCTTCACTTTCAAAGTTCTTGGCATTTACACGTGCGTAATAAAAAACTGCTTCGCACAAATTATAAGCACTGCTTGAAAGATTATACAGATAAAATGGCATAAGCTGATATTGTGATATGATAAAGTTCCAGTCTTTAACCGTATTCAAATCAACTCGAACAATATTCTTATTCAAAGAATGATTAATAAAAATGTTACCATGGTCCCAACTGTGAACTTTCTTGTTTTTGCCTTTTCCTACAGTTCTGGAACCACCAATTACAAACATCAAAATGGAATCCAGTGCCGGACCTATATGATTTCTGGCAGAATCAACTGATTTGTAAAAGCCCTTTTCTACCAACTCAGACAAATTAAATTCAATAAAAGGTTTTACAATCTCACCTCGTATAAATGCCTCCTGACTTACTTTTGTCATCAAGAATCTGAAAAGCTTCTTGGTCGGGTCAGGAATTCCGTTTTGCAATACCGATGAAGGCAAAATAAATTCCGCATTGTAATCATTTGAACTTTGTGAGATTGTAACAGTACTGTTATCTTCAGAAAGAAAAACTTCAAGTTTTTTGTCCCTTGTATGACGAATGTTCTGAAAGCGATTTGCCATTCTGGGAATATCAAGAGAATTCATAATTGTTTTTTCTGTCAGTTCAATAACGACGCTGGATGGAGTTGAAAAATACGACACATCTGGGACAGAAAGGCCTCTTTTCAACCGTACAGCCTTTTTAGTTAAGTCCATTTATCTCTTCTACTTCCTGAACCATCAAGTCTATAGTGTTTTCAATATTATCAACAATAGCAATATCCGGCTCAACTTGATCTACAAGTGCATCTATCTTAATACCAAACCTTGTAGTTTCCTGAACAGGATAAAATTCACTGAAATTATCAATAATTTCATAAAACATTAGTAACTTTTCTGTTGTAGGGCCATCCTGTTTTTTTGTCACGCGTGAGAATAGTTCATTAAAGACCAGGATGTCCTTTTCAAGGTCAGTAACATTAAATAACGTAGAAT
>JAFNQK010000200.1 GCA_017386165.1 Treponema sp. | reverse complement strand
GGTGCGGTTAACCAGATAATTTGTTTCATCTGTAACTGTCCAGTCGCCGTCATCCGCAGAGATAGAACCAGTAAGACTAATGCTTGGAGTAAAAGAAACTCCTGTCCAGTCTTCAGGAAGCGGAGCTGACAAAGTTATGCCTCCAGTCGCAACACGGCATTTTACAAACATGGAATCAACATTTACATCAATGTAATTAGAAAAAGCATAATCGCTGATTGAATCAATTGTAAGGCCAGTTATTTTTTGAGGAGTAAGGTCTTGTACGGCAGGAGTTAATTGGTATTTTACAACATGTGCAATTCCTTCTCCTCCCGAAGTTTTACCAGAAAGTACAATTTGCATTCCTGTCTGATAAATTTTACTACCAGCAAGGTCAATTTCAATATTCTGACCATTTTTTGTCTGGAAATCATCAACAGGTACCGCACCATTTTTTAATACAGACGCACCATTATGCTGAATATCAATTGTTAAATCCGCATCAAAACCTTCTGAATGTGTTGTATGAGATCCACCTGCAACACTAGCAACAGCTAAGATAAGTTTGCCGGAATATATTTCCATTTCATCAAAAGACATATCATCATCGGATATACTAATGTTCAAAGGATCTAGAGAGACATTTTCTGTCTCTACTTCAGGAAGATAAAAATCAAACCCCGAAATACTCAAATCCATCGCATCCGAAATAAAGGAACCAAGATCAATCTCTTTATCTTCAATTGAAGCAAATTCCGGAACATTAATAGGCTGCTCAAATCCTGGAACCTGGTCTCCAAGCATATCACCAAAATTGGCAAAATAATCTTCAACATCAATATTTACGTTCTTACCAATATTAAAATCTGCAAGAAATGCCTGAACGCCTGAATTTCCGCCTGGATTGTAGTCATACAATTCAAAAGAGGTGGTTACTCCGTTTTCATCGTTAGTTGAAGTAATCTTATCGCCCATGAGCTTCTTGATTGTATCAACAGTAAAAAAATCACTGAGGGCAATGGTATGCTTTCCATCCTTTGAAAAATGAAGATTCCCCATTCTGACTGAATATTCGCCCTGAGTTTTGATGATTGCATTTTTTGGCAGTGCCAGCTGACAGGCCATCATAGTCACGAGAACAATTATATATATAATTATTGCTAAAAGGCTGTTTGATTTCTTTTTCATAAGCCACCTCTCACAAACAAGTTTCATTCGCCTAAAAACAAAAAAAGTTACCCACTAAAAGTAAAGTTCACTTTTAACGGATAACTTTTTCTGCGTTTTATTATATGAATTTATTTCAAAAAAGCAAATTCTTTCTATACATTATTTCTTTTCTACATGCTTTTTGTAAACTTCATATGTGGTCTTGATAAGAGTGTCGATGTCACTGTATTTAGCAGACCAGCCGAGTTTTTCGTGTGCAAGTTTTGAAGTTGCAACAAGATTTGCAGGATCTCCTGGACGGCGTTCTACAAAGTCAGCAGGAATAGCCTGCCCTGTGATACGACGGGCAGCTTCTACCATTTCTTTTACTGTTGTTCCAGTTTCAGAACCGAGGTTGAGCTTTAAGTTTTCTTTCTTAGAAGCAATATATTCGAGGGCAAGAACATGAGCAGAAGCAAGGTCGTTTACATGAACATAGTCGCGAATACAAGTTCCATCGCGAGTTTCGTAGTCATCACCAAAAATCTTCATCTTTGGACGCATGCCAACAGCTGTTTCCATGATAATAGGAAGAAGATTTGCAGGATTCTGTTCAAGGCCTGTGATTTTTCCATCGATATCATATCCGGCAGCGTTAAAATAGCGCAAAGCAGCAAAATGCAAACCTTTAAGCTGGCTGTACCAGGTCATATATTCTTCAATAGAAAGTTTTGTATATCCGTAGTAGTTTTCCGGATGTTTTGGATGATCTTCATCAATTGGGAGATATTCTGGAGAACCAAATACCGCAGCACTAGAACTGAATACCATATTCAAACAATTGTGAGCTACAGCACTGTTAAGAATGTTCAATGTACCAGTGATATTGTTTACGCTGTACTTTTCTGGTTTTACCATAGATTCGCCGGCTGCCTTAAATGCTGCAAGGTGAATAAATGCATCAAATCCCTGGCTGAAAGCTGCATCCAAATCAGCAGGAAGCAAAATATTTCCATAAATAAAGTCGTTTTCTGGAAAAAGATTTTCGCGCAAGCCACTGCTCAAATTATCAAATACTGTAACCTTATGACCTTTTGCCATCAATTCTTTTACAACATGGCTTCCAATGTAACCTGCACCACCAATAACTAAAACTTTCATTTTGTTCTCCATAAGAATAGAAAGATTCAGATACAAAGAGTTCTTTGTTCCTAATTCAAATATAAACCATAACTTGTAAGTTGTAAAGAAATATTTGATAGTTTGACTATCAAAATGAATATAAACGCAAAATAAAATTGGCTCACAGCAGGAGAATTCCTTTAAAAAATTATTTTTCTTTTTGTTACTATTGACAGAAACAAAAATATACTGTATGTTTCTTTATATAGAAACAGTTACTACTCACAGTAACAAAAAGAGGTTTTTTATGGCAACAAGAACAGATTCAATTTATGTATGCACATCAAGCGAACGATACACACCATATTCACTTGCAAGAAAAATCGGGGCAACTGCAATCCTCGAATCTGCAAGCTTTGCAAAAGGACGAGAACGCTATTCTTTCTTAATGGCAGAAGAAGCATTCAAAATCGTTCAGGACGAAGACGGAATCGCCTTTATCGTAAACGGAGAACGAAAGCCTTTTGACGCATCAGGCGTTACCAGTCTTGATGCAATCGGTCGTGAAAAAGAAGCTGATATTCTTGATGCTCTCTTATATGTTGCAGAACAGAACCAGAGCCCCGCAAGCGGACCTGCCGCAGAAATTCCTCTTCCTGCAAGTGGACTCGGCTACCTCAGTTACGAATTTGCTGCCCGCTGCGATAACATCAAATTCTTTGAACAGAAAGATGAACTTAAAATCCCTGAAAGCCTATTTATTGCCGGACACATCTACATTGTTTTTGACCACTACACAGAAACAATGCACATCTTTGGTTTGAACTATAACGAACACCAGATCGACCTCAAAGCTGCCATCGACAATCTCATCAAACGCATGAATGACATGGACTTTTCTTATGTAGAAGAACCACAGACACACTTTGAATACAAAATGCTCACAGATTTGGAGCAGTCCAAAAAAGAATATGTTGAAAAAGTTGAAGCTCTTAAAAAGCACATCATCGCCGGAGATATCATTCAGGCAGTTCCAAGCCGCCGTGTTCAGATTGAATGCGACGCAAGCGCTATGACAGTTTATGGAAAACTCCGCAAAGTAAATCCAAGCCCTTATCTTTTCTACATCGATTTTGGTTCTTTCCAGCTCACAGGTGCCAGCCCGGAAAGCCTGGTACGCGTTAGAGGCGGAAAAGCAAGTATTCACCCTATCGCAGGAACGATTCATCGCGGAGCAAACGATGCAGAAGACGAACAGCTCAAACAGGAATTGAGTTCTAATCCAAAAGAAAGAGCAGAACACCTTATGCTTGTAGACCTTGCAAGAAACGACCTTGGACGAGTTTGCAAAGAAGGCAGCGTAACAGTTCCTCAGTTTATGGAATGCGAACTCTACAGCCATGTAATTCACCTTGTAAGCAACACAGAAGGAATCCTCCGGGACGGAGTTAAACCAATTCAGGTTTTGAGAGCTTCATTCCCAGCAGGAACCGTAAGCGGTGCCCCAAAAATCAGTGCAATGCAGATTTTAAGCGGCCTCGAAAAAACAAAACGCCGTTTTTATGCCGGAGCAGTCGGATATATTCAGTGCAACGGCGACCTTGACTTCTGTATCACCATCCGAAGCGCCCTCAAGCAGGATAAAGTATGGAGCCTCCAGGCCGGCGGCGGAATCGTTTACGATTCAACCCCAGAACGCGAGTTCACCGAAACCTGCGAAAAACTTGGTGCTTTGGTAGACACACTTACAAAATAAATAGTAGAGGAAAAAGAAATGATACTTGTTATAGATAATTACGATAGTTTTACATTTAATGTTGTACAGGCTTTGCAGTGTGCAACCACAGAAGAAATCAAAGTTGTAAGAAACGATGAATATAAAGTAGAAGAACTTGCCAAGATGAATCCTTCAAGCCTTATTGTCTCTCCTGGCCCAGGAAATCCATCAACAGCCGGCGTAAGTAAAGAAGCCATTCTTTATTTTGCAGGTAAAATCCCAATTCTCGGAATCTGTCTTGGTCATCAGTCCATCGGCGAAGCTTTTGGCGCAACAATCGTTCAGGCTAAAAACATCCGTCACGGAATCGTAGAAGACATTACCCTTGATGGAAAAGGAATCTTCCGCACAATCGGAAAAACTTCAAAATTCACCCGCTATCATTCCCTGGTAATCGATGAATCAACACTTCCTCCAGAATTTGAAGTAACAGCCCGTGCCGCTGACGGTGATATCATGGGTATCCGCCACAAAACCCTCCCAATTGAAGGAATCCAGTTCCACCCTGAATCAATTGCAAGTGAAAACTGCCAGCAGCTTTTCAAAGCTTTCCTTAAATATCGTAGAGAAAACTTCCCTGTAAGTGCAATTCTAAATCAGCTTTGTGAACGCAAAGACCTTTCTGAAGAACAGGCAGAACAGTTCATGGAATACCTTACAGACGGAGACATGGACGAACGCCAGACAGCCGCAATCCTTACTGCAATCGCTATAAAAGGACCTGCAAGCACAGAACTTGCAGGTTGTGCCCGTGTTCTCTGCAAAAAGAAGACTCCACTCCCTCTCGAAGGCAAAAATCTTGCAGAAATTGTAGGAACCGGTGGAGACGGAAAAGGAAGCTTTAACATCAGTTCTTTGAGCGCACTTACAGCCGCAAGTCTTGGAGTTCCAATGGCAAAACACGGAAACCGCGCTGTTTCTTCTAAATCAGGAGCTGCAGATTTTTACGAAAACCTCGGAATCAAAATCGACAACACACCAGAAAATACAGCCCGCCTTATCAAGGAAACAAACTTTGGCTTCTTGATGGCACCAATTTATCACTCAGCAATGCGTTTTGCAGGCCCTGTAAGAAAAGCCCTGGGAATCAAAACAATCATGAATATTCTTGGACCTCTTTCAAATCCTGCCGGCGCTGCATATGAAGTTCTTGGTGTATATGACAAATCACTCCTTGAACCAGTAGCCCTCGCTGCAAAATCCCTGGGAACCCGCCGTGTTCTTGTAATCAATAGTCAGGACGGTTACGACGAAATCAGCCCATGTTCCAAGACAGATGCAATTCTTATCGATGAAAACAACAAGAAAACTCAGTTTGTAATCGACCCAAGAGCCTTTGGAATCACAGATGTTGACGAAGATGAATTGAACGGTGGAACAGGTGCCGAAAACGCACAGCTTGCCCTGGATGTTCTAAACGGAACAGGCCGCAAGACAATCAAAGAAGCCGTAAGCCTCAACACAGCAGCAGTTCTTTATCTCACTGGAAAAGCAAAGAACTTAAAGGCCGGCTATGCAATGGCAAAAAAAGCTCTCGAAGACGGAACTGTTCTTTCAAAAATCGAACAGGTTAAGAAAGTAAGCAACAGTCTGTAAATAAGGAACCGCCAATGAGTGTAAACATCGTTCAAGAGATTGTAGAAAGAAGAAAAGCCGATATCGCTGAAAGAGGCTTTTCTTTTGGATTTGAAATTCCTTCAAAGCGTACACGACCGGTTGTTCCTTTTATGCAGGAAAAAGGCGCCATTCTGGAAGTTAAACGGGCAAGTCCGAGCAAAGGAGATATCGCTCCCGGCCTGGACAGCGTAAAAACCGCCCTTGAATACCGCAAAAACGGCGCCAAAGCAATCAGCTGTCTTACAGAAGAAAACTATTTTAAAGGAAGCCTCAAGGACCTGATGGCTATCACCAGCGCAATCGATGATGTTGCAGTTTTGCGTAAGGATTTTTTAATCGATGAACAGGAAATCGAAATCAGCTATCTCTGCGGTGCAGATGCAGTTCTCCTGATATGCGGTATTCTTTCTCATGAAAAACTTTTGAGCATGACCGCAAAATGTCATGAGCTTGGTATCCGTGCCCTGGTAGAAGTCCGCACCGAAGACGATGTCGAAAAGGTACTTTCTGTAAAAAAAGTCTATCCCGATACAATCGTATGCGGAGTAAACTCCCGAAACCTTAAGGATTTTACGATTGATTTGCTGGTACCTGCAATGCTCAAGGAAAAGCTGGGTGGCTCAGTAATTTTCGAAAGTGGAATCACCACACAAGAATGTGCCCAGATGATTGGTCGAATGGGCTTTAAAGGTATTCTCCTGGGAGAATTTGCCGCAAGAAACCCACAAATGGCAGGAGTTTTTGTAAAGGCATTTACCACCACTCCGGAAGATGCTCAGGGACGCTTTTATATCAAGCTGGCACAAAAAATCATGGAGCACAAAAAGCAGAATCCTTATAAACCAATGGTTAAAATCTGCGGCCTCACACAAAAAGAAGACATAGAACTTGCCGTAAAGCTGGGAGCAGACTTTACAGGATTTATTCTTGCACCAGGTTTTGCACGAAGCATTTATGGAGAACGATTCCAAGCGCTCAAAGAATCACTTTCTTCTATAAAAAATGTGATTAAAATCGGGGTTATTACAGACCCTGCCAGCCAGGAAGCCAAGTTTGCACTCTCCCTCGTAGAACAGGGGCTTTTGGATTGTCTTCAGTTCCACGGAATTAAATACCAGGCTCTTCCTCAAGAATTCAAAAATGTTCCACATTATTTTGCACTCACAGGAAAGGAAGGTATCTCAAAGGAAGAAGCAGAAAAGCTAAACAGCTATGGCTATGCCCGATACCTTCAGGACAGCAGTTCCCATAATTATGCTGAAAACTGCGGGGCTCCACTCTGGCTTGCAGGCGGCGTTAATCCCCAGAATGTTCGAGAACTGATAGACAAGTTCCATCCGGAACTGGTTGATGTTTCAAGCGGTCTGGAAGATGTAATTCCTGAAAAAACTGGTATAAAAAATCACAAAAAAATGATAGATTTCTTTTCAGAGATAAATAAGGAATAATAGACTATGTACAATACTTCAGAAAACGGATTTTTTGGCACTTACGGAGGAAAATATCTCCCGGAAGTTCTTCGTGGTGCAGTAGATGAACTTGAAATTGCTTTTAAGAAATACATGCAAGATAAGGATTTTCTTGATGAATTAAAAACCCTGCAGAGAGATTATATTGGACGAGCAACACCTTTAATGTTTGCCCCAAAGGCAACAGAACTTTTAGGCGGGGCTCAGATTTACATCAAACTCGAAGGCCTTGCAAATACAGGTGCTCATAAAATCAACAACGCCATCGGGCAGGTTCTTCTTGCAAAGAAAATGGGAAAAACCCGCATTATTGCAGAAACTGGAGCCGGACAGCACGGAGTTGCAACAGCTGCTGCTTGTGCAAAACTTGGAATGGAATGCCATGTTTACATGGGAGAAGTTGACGTCCGACGCCAGCAGCCAAACGTTGCTTCAATGGAATTGTATGGAGCAACAGTTCATCCTGTAAAAACCGGAAGCCGCACTCTAAAAGACGCTGTAAACGAAGCAATGCGCGACTGGGCTGCAAACTATTCAAATACACATTACTGCCTTGGTTCTGCTTTAGGACCTGCGCCTTTCCCGGATATCGTAAGAACCTTTCAGTCAATTATTGGTCAGGAAATTAAAGAGCAGGCAAAAGAAAAAGGCCTTGTAATTGATTCCCTCGTAGCCTGTGTCGGAGGAGGAAGCAATGCCAGCGGAATGTTTGCACCATTCTTTGATGATACTTCAATCAAACTCTACGGTGCAGAAGCAGGCGGAACAGGCCCAGAGGCAGGTCACAACGCCAGCCGAATGACAGGAAACGCTGCCCGGGACGGAATCGTTCAGGGATACAAGAGCCGCTTCCTTTTAGATGAAGACGGACAGGTTGCTCAGACAAGTTCCATTTCTGCGGGGCTCGACTATGCAGGAATTAGTCCACAG
>JAFNQK010000199.1 GCA_017386165.1 Treponema sp. | reverse complement strand
TGCTATGGCAGATGCAGTTCCGCTTGTAGATTTGGGAACGGTTACAAGTGTTTTGAATGCCTATGCAAACACTGTCCTTAAAGTCCTTGCAGCGGGGAATGCAGTTAAATTCGGAGAACTTGGAACTTTCTATATTGCAGGGAAAGGCACGGTAGAAAGTGGAAATGGTAAACCTAAGCTTACAGTCAAGTTTTCAGCAACACAAACTTTGCGCGATGCTGTTCAGAATGTGGAAATCGCATCTTCTGAATATGTCGCTCCAAGCGGAATGATTACAAACGTTACCGATGTTGCAACTGGAAAAGCTGATGGAACTTTGACTTCTGGCGGTTCTGTTCTTGTTGAAGGTTCAAGCCTGAAAGTTGGCGGAGAAAATTCGGGAATCTGGTTCGCTCCTGTCACTGAAAGCGGAGAGATCAACAGTGATGAAAGTTTATGGATAAAGGTTGAATCTGCCTTGATTTACAATCAACCTTCAAAACTTCTGTTTGCTCTTCCACAGAGTCTTTCTGACAGTAAATACAAGATTGTTGTCCGTACACGCTATGCCGGGAAATCTGGTTACGAGCGGAAATATCTTGTTGAAGCAGTCTCAGGAACTGTAACACTTGCTTAAAAATCGGTTCAGGCGGTTTGTTCAGCTTTGGGCAAGCCGGCTGATAATCAACATCTTAACTATTTATTTCGAGGCGAAATATGAAAATCGAAAATATAAAGAATATCATCGATGACGGATTCAACGCGGAACTTGTTGAAACAGCAATTTTTACAGGCCTGCTTGAAATTCCACTTATCAAAAATCCTTCGGAATTCATTATTCCAAAAGGGATGATTCCGTTTACAGAGTGCAATAAAAGCGAAACTCACGAGGAATTTGTCTGCTTTTACGAACACGATTTGTGTTTCCGCGACATTCTGACGGCAACAAAAGAGCAGATTGCCAAATTGAAACAGTTCAAAGGCGTAATTTCTCCCGATTGCAGTTTGTACTACGACATGCCATTGGTCTTACAGATGACAAACACATATTTAAATCGTCAGGTTGGTCATTATTTGCAGACTCAAGGCTTGAATGTGATTCCAAATGTCCGTTGGGGAGATGAACGCACATACACCAGAATCTTACCCGATGAATCACCTTTCGCGTTTTTGGGACTTAAAAAGCATGGAATCTATTCGCTTGGAACTTACGGCTGCTGCAAATCTGCTGAATACAAACATCATCTGAGGGAAGGACTTCGGAGCTTTATTAAAGAAATAAATCCAAAAATCATTCTTGTTTATGGAGCAATGCCAGATTCAATCTTTGGAGAGTTCAAAAAGGATGTTCAGTTCGTTCATTTTGACAACTGGACTAAATTACAGCACAACAAGGGAGGCAAACAGAATGGGTAGCGGTAGAAGTGGTATTTATTATACAACACATGGTAGCCGTATGATTCATCACAAAGCTTTAATTCACAGCCTTGAAGGTGAATATACAACGCCATCAAAGAAAGATGTGCCTGTTCGCTTAAAAAGTGGCGGGCATGGACAGGATGCTATAGATTTTATGGACAAAAACGGTATAGAATACAATATCGTTAAGACATATAAAAATGGTGTTCGTGTTGGCAATGTACCGAATCATTGGAAAGACAACAGCAAGCGAAAAGGAATTGGTCAATCTTGGTTCCCTAAATCATGGGGACAAAAGGACGTAGTTAAGGCCGCAGAACATGTACTTGGCTTAAAGCATAATTCTCACGCAAGTGATGGTAAGAAACTTTATGGCAAATACAAAGGCGTTTGGGTTGTTGTCATAAAAACAAATGGAACAGTAGGTTCTGTTTTCCCAGACAGCAATCAGTCAGACAAGCATAGAAGGAGCTAATTATGAAACAGTTTTTTGATAGTGATGATGAATTCCATTCAGCAATGGAAGAAATAATAGAAAAAGTGCCAACGACAACAACTAAAGAAATTTTCAGGTCTTTTTTGAATATAAGACCTAAAGTATTTGATGAGTGTTATTGGCAACTTAATGAGTTCCATAAAGAATTTTCTACATACATAGCAAATCATCTTACAGAAGCAATTGATTTCATAAAGAATGATTGTTCTGAATTTGATTTTGTATTACTTTCTGAAATATTTGATGAAATTGTAGAAGAGTCAAAAAGCAGAGAATTTATAAAAATTCTGCGAGAAACTGCAAAAAAATATCCAAACGCATGTGAAGAGTATAATATCATCACTTGTATTGATGAGGTAGAAGGATATTTGTAATTTTCATAATGAGTGGGATGGAAAAAAATCGAAAGGAATATTAATATGGACTATATCGATTTAAGCAAAGAAATCTCCTACGCTCTGCAACATGCACCGAGGGAGTACGAGCTGGAGATGGATGAAGCTGGATTTGTCTCTTTAGCGCAATTGTTTTGTGCAATTAATGAAGATGAAAAATATCAAAAATCTTTGTGAAAGAGGACATTCTTCATGTTATGGAAATTGCTGACAAAAAGCGCCTGGAAATTGTTGATGATAAAATCCGTGCGTTATACGGTCATTCAATTCCGATGCATATAAAAAAACAGGAAGCAGAATCTCCGGCAATCCTTTATCATGGAACCACAAAAAGATTCTTATCCGCAATAAAAGAAAAAGGGTTTCTTCCGATGATCCGTCACTATGTTCATCTATCCGTTGATGAAGAAACCGCCAAGCAGGTCGCAAAAAAAGTGATTTTTC
>JAFNQK010000198.1 GCA_017386165.1 Treponema sp. | reverse complement strand
TCGGCATACACGAGCTTCGTATTGGGCTGGATGGCCTTCTCGAAATTCTCCGGGTCGGCAGGGTCCACGAAGGTGGTGGTAAGCCCCTGCTCTACCAGGGTATTGGCGAAAAGATTGTGGGTGCCGCCATAGAGATTGGTGGAGGAGACGATGTGATCCCCCGCCACGGCGATATTCTGAACGGCATAGGTGATGGCGGCGCTTCCCGAGGCGGTGGCCAGGGCGCCCGCCCCGCCCTCCAGGGCGGCGACGCGCTTTTCAAACACGTCGGAGGTGGGGTTCATGAGGCGGGTATAGATATTGCCCTCCTCCGTCAGGGCGAAGCGGCCGGCAGCCTGGGCGCTGTCCTTGAACACATAGGAGGTGGTGGCGTAAATAGGCACGGCCCGGGCGTCGGTGGCGGAGTCGGGCGCTTCCTGCCCCGCATGGACCTGGATGGTTTCGAATCTATAATCAGACATGGCGCAGCTTCCTTTCTTATATCCTAGTTTTCCGCTGGGTAATTGCAGTATAACGCAATAATCCTACTTTGTCAATAGGTTTATAGTATTTTATTTTCAAGGTCTTTTCCGCCGCTGGGTGAGGCGCTCCCCTTCCGCCTGCACGTCCAGCCGCAGCTTGCGGATCCGCTTTTCCGTGTAAAGGGCGATCTCCTTCCACAGGGAGCGGAGCTGGTTTTTATGGGCGCAGAGCTTTTCCGTGCAGCGGCTGCAGCTCAGATACCCGTTGGTGGCCTCGGAAAAACGCTCCGGGTATTTGTAGAAGGTGATCTCCCAGCGGGCCAACAGGGCCACGGAGAGGAAGAGCAGGCTCCTCAAATCGATTACCTGAGTCCAGGCTTCGCGCATATATGCAAGAATACGAACGATAATTCCTTCCATTACTGACTGTTCAATATCAGTAAGATCTCGGTTTTTATTTGAAACTGTAATTCCACGACCACCAAAAAGACGGTCAATCATACAGAAAGTAATTGCAGGGTCAATTTCGAGGACAGCATTTCCTTTAAGAGGATCCATATTTACTACGGCAAGAGTTGTCGGAGTCGGAATAGAACGAATAAATTCCTCATAAGTAAGCTGGTCTACGGAAGCAACGTGAACGTGAACAAGAGATCGAAGCTGAGCAGACAAAGAAGTTGTAGTTAAACGGGCAAAAGTTTCGTGCATGTTAGAAACTGTACGAAGCTGTTCCTTAGAGAATTTATCAGGACGCTTAAAGTCATAAATCTTTATTTTGCGAGTGTCATTTACAGGCTTAAAATCATCTGTCTCAGTTTCTCCAGAACTAATCGCTGTGAGAAGCTGGTCAATTTCATCCTGTGATAAAACTTCCGTCATCTACTACTTCCACCTAACACATTCAATACTTAGCCTTCAATCAAATCAAGCTGCAGGAACGAAATATCTTTGATCTTAGAAGAACTCAAGATTTCATCATTAATTTCGTTTCGTAACTCGATCTTTAAATTACCCTCATTCTGAGGACGTAATTCCTGGACTGTCTTCTGTGTAAAGTATCGGCGCAAAAAGTCTTTAAGTTCAATACTTCTTTGAGTAATTTCTGTAGAACAAGCTTTATCGTCTTTTTTATATCCAAGGGCAATATCTACAACAATTGTTGCAGGAATATCATCACTAGATTTTGTACGAATTGCTCCTAAAGATGTATACCAGTCTAAGATTTCTCGTTGAGCTGTATATTCTTCACTGATTGGAAGTACATTGCTTGATGCTTTATTGTTTCCGGCAATCTTCATTGTGATAAGAACAATTACAACAATTAAAATTACCGCACCAAGTCCGATTGCAACCCATTTTAAAATCGATGGAATCAATCCACCTAAACCTTTCTTTTTTGCAGGTGCAACTGATGCTGCTCCATCATCTAAGCCGTCAAGTCCGTCGTCTGCCATTTTCCCCTCCCGGAAAACAAATTACGCCAACATGCGTACAAAAAAAATCACTTTAATTATAACACTAAAAGTGGCCCTCGTCTAGAATTATTATATCTACACGTCTATTATATGCACGCCCTTCAGCGGTATTATTTGAAAATTTTGGTCTTGTATCTGCATAACCGGCAATAGAAAACCTTGATTCACTAACACCAAAATCTGCCATATAGTGAAGTACATTCATTGCACGGGCAGCTGATAATTCCCAGTTACTCAAAAACTTGCCGTCAGGATCAACAGGAACATCATCTGTGTGCCCTTCAATTCTATAACGACGATTTTTCAATTCAGGACTTTTGAAAAAGTCTGACAACCGAAGTAAAGTTTCTCGAGTTTCATCAATATTTAATTCAGCACTTCCCTCTTCAAAAAAACTATCAGAAGCAAGAGTAATAACAAGTCCGCGTTCATCACTGGTAACTGTAATTCGGTTTGATTTTACATCCGGTGCAAAAAGACTAACAGCCTTCTTTTTTGCAAGACCGAGAGATTTTCCTTTTTCAATAGCAGGCAATGCATTAATTGTATTACCCAAGTCACTTAAACGACCTGCAGAAAGAGACATACCACCAGTGGTAGATTCAGTTTCATTCATCTGTAAAGACTGAGTAATTGTAGCTAACTGAGTAACATCTACTTCTGTAGGGTTATACAACATAACGAAGAAGCAGAGCATAAGAGTAATCATGTCACCATAGGTACCTTGCCACGCGGTACTTGGTTTCTCAGGTTCCTTACTTTTTCCCATCTGATACTTCCTACTCTTTACTAATCTTTAAGAACATCTGCTTCAATTACTTTTCTTGTTGCAGGATCAAGATATGTTAACAATTTTTGTCCCATAATACGTGGGTTTTCTCCGGCCTGAATAGCAAGAACCCCTTCAATAACCATTTCCTTAGAACGCATTTCCATAGCATTCTGTCCAAGGAGCTTTTGTCCAAGAGGAGTAATAATCCAGTTGGCCATCATAGAACCATAGAGAGTTGTAATCAACGCAACGGCCATGTTAGGACCGAGGGAAGATTTATCTTCAAGGTTGTTCAACATACCAATAAGACCAATTACGGTACCCATCATACCAAAACCAGGAGCAAATCCGGCCCACTGGTTAATTACGTTAATCCATTTCATGTGACGGGCTTCACACTGGTTCATTTCGTTTTCCATAATTGTACGGATTACATTACCGTCAGTACCATCGACAACAAGACGCAAACCATTTCTCATAAATGCATCGTCAAGATCATCAAGTCCGTCTTCAAGAGCAAGAATACCTTCTCGACGAGCCTTGTTAGATAAATCCATCATTTTTGAAATAATCGATTTTTCACCAAAATCAGGAATCTTAAAACACTTAAGAATGATTTTAAAAATTCCAACAGCTTCTTTTATCGGTGCCATGATAAAAATAGCCATGTAAGAACCACCGATTGTAACAAGAACAGATGGAATATCGATAATTCCACCCAGTGTACCACCAGAAGTTAATACCGCCATTACGATAAGTGCAGCACCACCAATAAAACCGACTATTGTTGCTATATCCATTACAAGACCTCTTGTGTATTAATACCAATTTTTTTTCTGTAAGCAATTATTCTTTCAATCACTTCAGAAGGAGTATCCCTTAAAACAAGTTTTTTTCCAGACAGCATTGAAAGAGTTAAATCAGGATTGGTTTCCATACTTTCTATCATATGCGGATTTACCCAGTATTTAGAGCCATCCAACTTAGTTACTTCTATCATACTATCATTTTCTCTTGCATTTAAAACATCGTCAAGATATTTTAAATCTATTCTATTATAATTGTCGAATTGTTTTTGTTCAACTTTTATAAATAAATTCAATAAAAAAAATATAATTTACAGTTATGATAAAAAAAATCATTGTGATTTACACATAATGAGTGGTAAAATTACATTGAGGTATATTTATGAATCCAAAACCAAGAATTGCTGTAATTGAAGATGTGCCAGAAATGGCAAACCTTATTCAGATGTATTTAACAAAAAGTGATATGGATGTAAATGTTTTTGGAAGCGCAGAAGAAGCTCTTTCATACTTAGAAACAAACACACCTCCCTCTCTATTCATTCTAGACTTAAATCTTCCTGGCATGAGTGGATTTGATTTTTTAACAAAAATCAGAGATACAATGTCAATAAAAGTTCCAATTGTAATTGTTTCTGCCCGAGATGCAGATGAAGATGTAATCAAAGGCTTGAATATAGGTGCCGATGAATTTGTAACAAAACCTTTCTCTCCAAAGGTTCTTGTAGCTAAGGTTCAGGCAATTTTAAGACGTCATGCAGTTTCAACTGCAGCTGCAGAAGAATCAATCAGCTTTGGAGAATACACAATTCTCTTGAACAGCAATGTTCTTAAAAAGGGAACAGAAAAGATTCCGCTTTCAACAAAAGAATATGCAGTTCTTGAATTTATTGTTAAAAATGCAGGTTCTACTCTTTCTCCAGACATCATCTTCCAGAATGTATGGAAAACAGAATTTGGTGATTTAACAGCCGTAGCAGTATACATTCAGAGACTTAGAAAAAAGATTGAAGAAGACCCTGCTCGTCCAACTTATATTAAAACAGTCTTTGGACAGGGCTATTCATTCAACAAAGATACCATTCATATTTAATCTAAATGAAAATTAAAATGCAAATAGGCATATTAATGGGATTTGTTTTATTTCTCCCATTTTTATGCCTTTCAGAAATCGCCATTGCAAAGAGATTCAGAACAGATAATACTGCACTTGTACGCGAGTTTAACAATATAAAACCTCAAAAAGAGGATCTTCCAACTCCCCCAGATTTTCAGGATGATTTTTTGTTTCAAGATCCACCTGCCCCACCTTCTACCGAGAAAGAATTTAAGCTCGACGCAAAAAATGACAGAGATAGAATCGAAGAACGACTCAGACACTTGCCTCCAGAAAGAGAAGCCGCTGTTATCGAACGAGGAAAAGTAATTCTTTCTACCATAAAAGAATTACCAACAGGCTCCGCAATTGCAGGAAAAGAAATCTGGAATTTAATTGACTCTACAAATAATAATTATTCATATCATTTTGACACACCAAAAGATGATAATAAAGAAACCCAGCTTTTGATGATAAGCCGTGAAAATAAAAATTTACGCCGAAAAAAAACAGTTATAAACAATTCTATTTTTATTACGGTTGCAGTTTTTATTGCGGTTATACTGGTTCTTATTTATTCTATTTCTACTTCTCTTTTTAATGCTCTTGTAAGCCTTGAAAATCAAACTGAAAATCTTGCAAAAGGCGATTTTTCAACTCCTGTTTCGATAAAACACAAAAACAATCAAGATGAATTAACTAAATTTGCTCAAAATCTTGAAACATTAAGAATCGCCTTAAAAACAAACAAAGAGAAAAAGAGCCTCTTTATCATGGGAATCAGTCACGATCTTCGTACTCCCATTGCAGTAATCAAGGGATACCTGGAAGCTCTTAATGATGATATCTTAACAACTCCAGAAGAACATAAAAACGCATACACAATTATTAATTCAAAAATCAACCTTCTTGAAAATATGATTAATGAATTAATTAATTATGAAAAACTTGATTCTGCAAACTGGCAGGAAGATCTCGTTGAAATCAATTTATATGAATATGCAAAACCACTTTTAAAATCTGCAATTATAAATGGAAATGTTTTAAAGAGAAAAGTAACAGGCAGCATTACAATTCCTGAAAAAACTATAGTCCGAATGAATCCAAATCTTGTAAGACGACTTGTAGAAAACCTGTTCAGCAACGCAATCCGATACACAAAAGAAGAAGGAACAATCAACTTTTTACTTGAAAGAAAAGACAAAGATGTCACCTTCTCTGTTATTGATAACGGATGCGGAATGAAACAGGAAGATATATCTAAAATTTTTGATTTATTCTACAGAAGTTCTAACAGTAGAACAGAACCAGGAATGGGAATCGGTCTCACCGTAGTTAAAAACATCGTACATACCCATGGCTGGAGTATAGACGTTGATTCAGAACTGGACAAAGGCACCCGATTTGTAATTACTATTCCAAATATATTCTAATTTAATACATTAAAAGAACTTAAACTTATTAACAGGAAGATATACAAACAAAGCAGAAGCTTTAATGTTCTTATTAGTAATTACACCCCAAAGTCTTGAATCTACTGCAGAATTTCGTTCATCACCAAGTACAAAATACTCATTTTCTGCAAGAGTGATTGTTTCAAAGGAACCAGAAGCGCCCAAAGAGCCATCCCACAGCGCAGGAGCAGAATTTATTTCTACGTTATAATTTTTTTCGATAAGCTCAAATTCTGTAAGAAAGAATTTTTCCCCTTTTGGTTTGATATACATTACATAATCCCGCATGTATATTTCATCACCCGGGATTCCTATAACACGACGAATCTGTTCAGAATTTCCCATATATTTATTAGATAAAAACGGAGAAAACTGTCGCGCAGTACAAAAATTAATCACAGAATTTGAAACATTTTCAAAAAGCGAAGTTTTTTCTGCAGAGCGCTTTTTCAACAAAACAACAGAACCTCGCTTAAAATTTCTATTAAGAGGTGTAAACATTACACAGGATTCTTTTGGAATATCTGGCTGCATTGAAACAGAAGTCTGTCTTACAGGAAAAATTACAAATACCAGAATAAGATTTGTAATCAACAAAGCTGAAAAAATTAAAACAAAAGCAAAAGAAATCTTCTGATGCAAATCTTTTTTCATTGTATAAGACAGTTCATAAATATCTTTATTCATAGAATAAAAATAACACAAGTAATGCTAACTTGCAACCTATTAAACTATGAATTATAATAACCTGATTATGAGTGACGGAAAAAAAATTATTGCAGAAAACAGAAAAGCTCGTTTTGACTATTTTATAGAGGAAACCTACGAATGTGGCGTTGAACTACAGGGAACAGAAGTTAAATCTGTAAAAAATGGTGCAATTTCATTTCCGGACGCATTTGCAGAAATCCAAAACGGAGAAGTATGGGTACGAGGCTTTCATATCAGCGAATATTCATACTCTTCTATTTTTAATCACGACCCTGACCGCAAAAAGAAACTTTTACTCCATAAAGAAGAAATTAAACGTCTTTCAAGAAAAGTTACAGAAAAAGGATACACATTAATTCCTATAGATTTCTATCTAAAAAACGGAAAAGTTAAAATGACTCTCGGCGTTTGTAAAGGGAAAAAGCAGTACGATAAGCGTGAAACTATTAAAAACCGGGATGTACAGCGAGAAATCCAGAGAGAATTTAAAAAGGAAGCAGACAGAAGGTGAAAAATAAAGTTTCAGTCATAAAACTTGTAAGCTCTCTTCTTTTAGTTTTTAATACTCCAGTATTTTCTCAAGAAATTAAAAAAATAGATTTTTACGGCGTACTCTCTCCTGACGCTGATAAAAATATGATTAAAATGACCGAAGACCTGTTTTATACCCAGCTAAGTGAATTATCAATCGAATTAAAAGATTCCCGCTCTCCAGAGTTTTCAAATCCTGAAAC
>JAFNQK010000197.1 GCA_017386165.1 Treponema sp. | reverse complement strand
TATATATTTGAGAGCACAACAGATCCCAGTCAATACGCCATGTACGTAACAATAAATAAATTGCCTACCCTAAAATGGGAATGCAATATTAATCTGAAAAAACTTGCAAGCGGAAAAACTTTTATTTCAAAGAAAGAATATGATTCATATTATAAAATCTTAATGGAATCAAAAATCAATCTGAATTCAATTCTCACCAACCTTTTGGATTCAACAAAGGCAAGCAGTGAAAAAGAGTCAGACTTCTTACAGGAAAATAAAAAAATTGTATCAACAGACACAATCGCAGGCTCCTGGACTGGCGAAGATTATATAGACAAAATTATGATTATGAGAGGCGGCAGAGGCTTTATTATTTATAAAAACGGCGCTTCAATGAATATTTCAGTGTCTCTCGAAACCACAGAAAATAATGATTCGGTAATAAATATTCTCCAGACAAGCCGAAACAACGCTTCTTTTTACCCTGAATTACCAAGAAAGGTGGCCATGGAATATGCAATCGAAGCAAAACCAATTCAATGGAACCTGACTTTAACAAAAAATAATACCCTCAAAGGGGTTAAAAACACCTTAATTCTAAAATCACCAGAGCTCCCTCCAGAAGAAGGAATACAACAGGTAGAATGGTCTAAAGCTGAACAGCTCCACTTCTAATAACTTTATAACCGCCGTCTTGTGTCAATGCTACAATAGTTGAAGGCACTCCTGACTTTGAATCCCCATTATCTACGATCAAATCAACTTCGTTTTCAAATTCATTTTTTATTTCTGCGATTTTTTCAAGAACAGGACTTCCGCTGCGATTAACACTGGTTGAATAAATTGGACCGCCACATTTTTCAATTACAGATCTAAGCCACTGATCCCCAGGACATCTGACTGCAATTGTTTTTGAAGAATCTGATTTATCTTTTACAATAATTGTAAGAGGACCAGGCCAGTAATCTAAAAGTTTTTGAGGAATTTTATCATCTGTAATCAATGAAATCTGAGAAGGACTTGAAATCAACTGAATAAAAGGTTTGGTTTCTTCTCTTCCCTTTATTTCACGAATTCTGGCATCAGTTTTTCCTACTAAACCCGAAAAACCATACACAGTATCCGTAGGAAGAATTACTACTTTTTGATTTTTCAAATATTCACTTGCAATTTTTATAGAATCATTATCCGATTTGAGACACATCATATACAGGAATTCCTTGAACATAGTCTACTCTTTTCCTGCTAAATGATATAGTACCATTATTCAAATCAATCAAGATAAAAATCAAAAAAGTTAGAATAAAAACTGTAAAGCCGGCACTTTTGCATGCTACTTCTGGGAAATACGAACATTCTTTTCTTTTTTGAACTGATCCGATATCGTACAAAGCTTTATCCTTATGTCGCAAGCCGTTTATTTTTACGATTTTTTCACCATTACCAACATAGTCTAATTTGCGGGCATAAGAAGAAATTACATCTTTATCTTTCAAAAGAGCTGTATATTCAAGATTTAATTCACTGTTAATATTCTGAATTTCTTCTGTGTGGCGGGCAATTTCAATTTTTTGCTGTTCCAGCTGATTATATGCCCAGAAACCATTGTTTCCTGCAATAAAAGACAAAGCCACATAAACTAGAGTCCCGATAAATGCTGAAGTAATAATTTTTGTACGAATCATGATATTATTTTATCGACATTTTTTTTATTTTCTGAAATCAATTTTATATGTTATAATTAAATAAATTTAGATTTAAAAACTGCTATTTTTTTTGATAATTCATGCCGATAATTTAACAAGAAAATTATCAAGCATGAGAGGAAAACTATGAGCGACTCTACAGAAAATACAAAAGATATCGACAGTTATGGCGTATGGGTAAAACGTCCGCCTCAGGATGCAGCAAAAGAAGAACTGGATTTTGATAATGATTTACCCGATTTTTCAGATTTAGACAGTTTCACCGCTTCAGACTCCTCTTCGACAGAAGAACCTGTAGTAGCCGATAATTTTAGTTTTGATTCTCTTGATGACAACGAAGATACCGCTTTAAGTGAAGAAGAACTTTCAAATATTTCCGGAGACTTCTCCCTGGAAGAAACTGACTCAGAAGGTGAAAATCCAGATTTTATGTCAGAATCTGTTTCTTCCCCGGATGTTCCAGAAGCGGCAGAATCTCTTGATATCCCAGAAACAACAGAAGCCTCAGAAGGTTCTGAAGTTTCTGACGCTATGAGTGATTTAGACCTTGGAGATTTACCAGATTTTAGCGAAGAAACTTCAGATAATTCTTTTGAAACTACACCAGAAGAACCAGCTGCAGAAGTTGTAACTGAAACACAGGCAGAAGATACTTCTCTTGATGACATGTTCTCTGATATTCCTGATTTTGGAGAAATTAATTCAGACGATGCTGCAATTCCACAGGAAGCACAGGCATCAGACTCAGGAGCACCTGCAGAAGAAAGCTTAAACACAGAAGATATTTCTACATCTGATTTTGACCTTTCATCACAGGAAGACGGAGAAATCAGTCTTGACGATTTTATGGACGGTGGATTCTCAGATCCAGAAGGAGCCTCACCTGCTCCGGCTGCATCAGAATCAGCAGGTATCTCTCCAGATGCATTCTCAAGTGATGAAATCAGTCTAGATGATTTTTTGGATGATGCACTTTCAACTACACAGAAAGAAGACGACATTTCAAACGACGATCCACTGGATATCAATGTTGATTTCAATAAGAGCGAAGAAGATATAATCCCAACACAGGAAATCTCAGAAGAAACAGACTCAAATGATGAAGATTCTGAAGAACCTGGAGCAGAAGAAAGTTCATTTGATGAAATGTTCAATTCTGAAAGCGAAGAACTCAGCCTCGGAGATTTTGGAGTTGATGAAAACTCTGATGATGCTACTGCAGTTGCCGCTGGAGAAGCAGTTAACAGCAGCTCAAGCGGAGAAGAAGAAATCGACTTAAGCGATTTTGGTATCGACAGCAATGCCGAAGAAACACCTGTTGAACAGGATGTACAGGGTGCCAAGAAAAACCAGCAGGTAGATTACGACCTTGCAATCACAGATGAAGATACAGCTGTTTCAGCACCTACTGCAACAGAAGTCACTGCAGCCTCTGATTCTATTCCTGCTGAAAATGCAGAACCTTCTTCTTCTGTAAGCAACAAGCTTCTTGAACAGATTATTGCTGACCTTTCTGGTCTTAAAAGCGAAATCAACAGCCTTAAGGGTGAATTTGAAACTCTTAAGTCAAAAGAAACAATCACACCAACTGCTTCAATTGTTGAAGATGCAGCTCAGAATCCACAGGCTTCTGTTATAGAAGACACTCCAACAGAAAGTTTTGAAACAGAAAATGTTCCAAGTGAAAGTACAGGTTTCTTTAGCAATGATGATGAAGATGAAACTATCGCATTGAGCGGAAGTGAATTGGACAACATCATGAATACAGTTGATTTCTCAGAAGAAGGAACTGACGAAGGTTTTGAATCTGAAGAACCAGCCGTAACAGAAGAACCTGTTATTTCTGAGGAACCAGCAGCAACTGAAGATGCAGTATTTACAGAAGAACCTGCTCTTTCTGAAGAACCAGTTCTCTCAGACGACACTGCTTTATCAATGGACGCTGTAACAGAAGAACCGATTGTCAGTGAAGAAATCACACCTTCAATGGATGTTACCCCTGCAGCAGATCCAATCGAAACTGATTTCTCTGATGATACACCTTTTAATGCTGTAGAAGAAAGTTCATTCATTGCTTCATCAGAAGAACCTGATTCAGGTCTTTCAATGGAATTCTCTGATGAAACACTTGAAGAACCAAATCTTGATGACATCGATAATATTGATCCTGAAGCAGAATCAGAAATTGCAATTCCAAGTGTAAACAGCATCGCAACAGATGATGATGAATTATCAAATATTCTTGTTGAATCTTCAAACGAAGACCTTATGGATTCTGTAAAAGATACAGAAGTTCCTTTAATTGAAGATACAATCGAGATGGACACTCCTGAAGTTGCAGAAGATATTGTAGAAGATGTTGCAGCAGAACCAGAAGTAGAACCAGAACTTGTACAAGATGAAGAATCTTTTGATATGGTAGAAGACATGCTAAAAGAAGATCCTTCAGTTGAAGAACAGATTTCTGATGAAAACATGACATACTTGAGCGAAGATCCTGTATGTGAAGAAAGCTTTGCTGATGATGAAGTTCCAACAGTTTCTGGAATAATTGCACAGAGAGAAGAAGAAAACAAAGCAGAAGGTACAATTGCCGAAACTCCAGCTGCAGAAGCTGCACCTGGTGCTTCAGAAGCTTCTGATGAAAGTCTTCCTTCAGATCTTAAGGCTGATGTTAAATCTGTATTGCTTTATATGGATCAGCTTCTTGAAAACCTTCCAGAAGAAAAAATTGTTGAGTTTGCTAAATCTGAACAGTTTGCAACTTACAAAAAGCTCTTTAACGAACTTGGACTTTCTTGATTTTACATAATGTGATATAGTTTAGGAGTCTGTTCAAAAGCTGCAATTTGCTTTTGAACGGGCTTTTTTTTATGGAAAAAATAGAATTTCTTGCGGCAAAAAACGGTTCTCTCTCCTGTAAATATGATGGTAAAGCCTTACATTCTTTATACAATCCTGATAACGAGGGAGAAAGATTTGCTTCTTCTATTATTGCGGATTTTAATCCCAAAATAATTACATTAATTGAACCTTGTATTGGATATTGTATTCCTCATATAAAAAAAATCTTTCCAGATGCTAAAATAGCTGTAATTCATATTCATAAAGATTTTATTCAATATGATAAAGAAGCGGATTATTCCTTTTTATTTGAAGACTCATTAGAATTTGAAACTAAATATTTTGAAGCTTTTGGAGAAGAAGCAGTTTATTCTACCCTGTTTATTAACTGGGAACCCGCTGCAAAATGCTTTTCAAAAGAAACAGAACAGGTCTGGAAAAGCATCAAAAATATCCTCAATAAGGCAGTAAGCATTTTATACACTCATGATTTTTTTGCCAAACGATGGATTAAAAATTCCATTAAAATAAGTTCAAATATCAAGCAAACTGCAATTTTGCCAAAAATCAAATCGCCAGTTGTAATTACTGCAAGCGGTCCTAGTCTTACAAGCTCAATTCCTTCACTAAAAAAATATCGGAATAAATTCTTTTTGATTGCGGTTTCGTCTTCACTGTCTGTTTTAGATAATTATGGAATAACACCAGATTTAGTAATTTCGACAGACGGCGGATTCTGGGCAAAAAAGCATTTGGAAACTTTATTAAAAGAGAATATTCCTCTTGCCCTTTCCTGCGAAGGAAATTGTCCCACAAAGATATTAACTCAAAATCCTGTAATTCCTTTAATTTTTTCAGACGGAATAGAAAGTACTATTCTCAAGAAAATTACAGACTGTACTCTCAAGGCAGAACGAAACGGAACAGTAAGCGGCACAGCAGTAGAGCTGGCACTCTCATTAACTGACAAAGATGTTTTTTGCTTTGGGCTTGATTTATTTGCAGGAAAAGGGAAACAGCACGCAGATCCAAATATAATAGAAAACTCTAACCAGATTAAAGACTGTAAAATAAACTCAAAAGAAACCAGAATAAACCAATCCAGATTTAATGCCGGAAGTCTTAAAATTTATGAAACCTGGTTCGAGACTAGAACAGAGCCAAAATGGACGAGATGCTTTAGAGTAAGCAAAAAAGGAGAACTCAAAAATCAACTCGGGAAAATCCAGGATATTGATATCAGCGACTTTGAAAACCTCATAAAAAATCTTGAAAATTATACCTATAATGTGCAGACCAAAAATATCAGTGGGGATTATAAAAAAACAATTTCAAATTTTATAAAAAATACAGATTATCAAACCTGGAAGAAGTTTGCATTTCCATTAGATTCTATTAGTATAGAAAAATCCAAGAATATTCAGGATAAAGAAAAACTTGAAAACAAAATAAAACTGGAAATTGATAATTTTATCAAAAGCCTGGAGAAAATTTATAATGCATAGACTTTATGAATCAACATTTACATCAAAAACAGGAGAAATCATCCCCTGCTTTTCGGCAAATCGTCCTATGCACTCAAAATATTCTCCAATCAAAGAAGCAGAAGCATTAACAGGTCAGAGTTCCCCATGCGATTATTATATTATTCTGGGACTTGGGGGTGGATTTGTTCCCGAAATCTTATTAAATCAATCACAAAACTCGTTTCTCTTAATAGTAGAAAACTCTAAAGAAGACATTGATTTTTTAAAGGAAAATATTCCGCAGGTTTTAAGTTTTTTCTCAAACAAAAGAATTTGCATTTGCACAATTGAAGACGCAATTGACAATCTAAAAAAGACTTTTCTTCCTGTTTTATACAACAATCTTTCTCTAATCGAAATAAGAAGCTGGGTTAATGAAAAAAAAGAATCTGTTTCGGCTTTGAAACAGCAGATCCATCAGACAATAAATACATTGATTGCCGATTATTCCGTTCAGGCTCATTTTGGAAAAATCTGGCAATCAAACATAATGAAAAACCTTAAACATGCCTCACAGGAAATTGCTTTAAATTTTGATACCTCAAAAACCGCTTTAATAACAGCTGCAGGACCTACTCTTGATACAAAAATACCACAAATCATAGCCAATAGAGAAAAATATTATATCATCGCTACTGATACAACCTTTTCAATATTAAAAAAACTCAATATTAAGACAGATGCGGTCTGTTCATTGGACGGGCAGTTTATTAGTCTGGAGCATTTTACGGATTCAAAAGATTTTTCTCCTTTATATGTTTTTGATTTACAGGCAAATCATAATATTGTAAAAAAGCTCGACAAAGAAAATGCAAAAATCTTTTTTACTCGCTCAAATCACCCTCTTATAAAATACGCATTACAAAATCAAAAGGATTTTACATACCTTGAATCAGGCTCCGGAACAGTAACCATTCAGGCAATCGACTTTGCACTTAAAGCAGGCTTTAAGAATATTGAAGTTATAGGAGCAGATTTTTCTTATCCATACAACAAATGTTATGCAAAAGGAACATACCTTGATTCTATCTATAACAGAAGCTCTCTAAAAATAAAAAACTCTCAAACAGAATTTTGCAAACTCATGTATCGAACAGAATTATTTTACAAAAATAAAGTTCCTACAACAAAAGTTTTACAATCATACAAAAATTCACTTATCGACTGGCTTAATTGTAAAAATCTTAGTTTTTATGAAAAAAACAACACCTGGTATATAAAAAATAATTTAAGTGAAAAATTAATCTGCCCTTCTTTTGATTTTAATAAGTTTATACTAAACCTTAAAAATGATACAGAAAAGTTTTTATCAGAAATAAATACAGATTCTTTTAAACAATCAAATCTCACTATTGCCCTTTTTCCATTTATAGCGTATTTAAAGAACAATTCATCTAATAAAAATATTAGTTTTGAAGAACTTGTAAAACTTGCACTACAAAATATTGTTCGGTATACTTAAATTATGACAAAGAAAACCGTAAAATCACTAACAGCAGGTATTTTAGTATTCTTAGTAGTTTCAGTTTTATATTTGATTGCAGGCTTACTTGCTGAGTTTTTAACAGGCAAAACTAGAGTTGAACACAATTTTAACGAATTAGTATTAGATATTCAGAATAATTTTGATAAAACCTCTTTTACAAAATACACTGATAAAGAAAAAGGGTTTGCAAGCATCAAAATTTACAAAAACACTGACAGTCTTTTTATCTTTCCTTTAGATAATAATTATGAATATCAGGAAAGCTCTTTAATTAAATTATTCAGCACAGAAATTAAAAGCGATAATGATGTATATCATGTTCAGACTGCACTCCAGCTGATGAGACCATACAAGACCTTCTCAGTAATTCAGCTTGCTTTTATTCTTATTCTTACAGCAACACTCCTTGCAGGGGCACTTTTGATTGCAATCGCAATAGAAGAAAAGAAAGGAAAGCTTAATTTAGATGCTGTAGAAAATGCCGACGATTCAAATGAAGAAGAAGAGGTTGAAACAGAAGCTCTGACTGATACAGCTGAACGAAAAGCTTTAGAAGTTTCTCAAGAAAAACCAGAAACAAAATCTCCAGAAGAATTAATGGACAAAATTAAAAGTGTAAAAGAGGAATCACCTTTTGAAGCAAATAAAATTGACTATGACTCAATAATAGACAATGCACAGCCTTCAGAAGATGAAATGATTACCTTTGATAATTTCAATACAGAAAGTACAGAAAAACAAGATCAGCCCGCACAAGAAGCTGACAACACAGTATCTTACACATTAAATGTCAATTCAAGACAAGAACTTAATGAAAGCCTCGAAAGGGAGTTAAAAAAAGCAAGTTCAAATGAAGAAGATTTATCGCTGTTTTTAATAAAAGTTCCTGGAATGCAGAAAAACTCAAAAGAAGCCTATGATTTGTCAGAAAAAATAAAAGAAGTTTTCCTGACAAATGATGGCGTCTTTGAATATGAAGATGATTCTTTTGCTGTATCAAAATCCAATTTATCGATAGATCAGGCAGAAGATTTTGCAGATTCTATATTTGCCGAACTAAAGAAATCCGTATCAACTTTGAATCAGACACCGTTTATCGGTATTTCTTCCAGATCTACCCGAATGTTAAGTGCAGAACGATTAATAAAAGAGGCCGACGAAGCTCTGGTACATTCTTTAGAAGACCCTGCACTTCCGATAATTGGTTTTCATGTAGATATCGAAAAATACAGGGAATTTCTTAAGAACTCACAATAATTATTGAGAGGCAGCAGTTTGATTTTCATCCTGATTCTGAGACTGTTCAGCTTCTTTTTTAGCCAGGTCTTCAAAGTATTTTTCAAAGGAAGAAATATTTTTGTTGTCCTTAAACTTCTCTTTTAATGTTGCGGCCAGTTCTTTTGCATCATCGTATTTTTCTAAAGCAATTTTTACATTTATATAATTGGATAAAACATCTGCGTTATCAGGATTATTTGTCCATAATTCCTGATATAATTTTTCACTTGCTTCAAGGTTGTTATTCATTGCTTCTACATAAGCCAGAGACATCATCAAATTGATATTTGAAGAATCTCTCTTTAAAAGATCCTTAAATATTTTTTCTGCTTCATTCCAGTTAGACAAAGCGACATAGGATTTTGCAAGTTTATAATAGCTGGACCAGTATAAATCCTTATTTTTCATTGAAAGAGAATAATAATTTACAGCCTTATCGTATTTTGCAAGGTCATAATAGGCGTCAGCAATTGCATAGTATTCTGTATAAATATTGTGCTTGAATGCAGCCGTTTCTCCTGGAATTGGCAAATGTACAGATGCACAGGAAATTACACTAAATGAAATCAGACATAATAAAAATGCTTTTTTAATTATTTTCATATTTTTACCTAAAGAGTAAATATCCTGTAAACTTGTTCCTTACTGATTTTTATATCAGAAATTACAAGAGTTGTTGGTGAAAGCATATAAACATTTGAATCGGCTAAACCAAAGGCAAGAGATAAGGCTCCTCTGGCAGCCCGAACAATTCGTTCATCCTTAAATTCAAATTCAAACTGCATGATGTACTGCTTTGAAAGCTTTGGATCTGGTTTTATAGTACCACGCACATACTGAAGAGCAAGATTAAGCCTTGCACCTGTAAGAAGCGTCAGAAATGAAGAAGGATTTGTGGCCCAGAAACGAATTTCATTTTCATCAAGCAAAGAATCGTAATTTAAATACTCAAAAATCTCAGAAGATAAATTATTATAGCTCTGCCCTTCTATTTTTTGAATAAGACGGTGATATTCACCTAACATTCCATCAACATCTCGGCCTAAAAGTACAATACGCTCTTCCGGGAGTGAAATATCAACACCCTGGGTAGAATATACATCATAAGGAGTTGTTCCTGGTTCAGCATTATTTAAGTTTAATTTACGAGCTTCAAAACCATTCTTTTTAGTAAATACTTTGGACGTAATAGATTTTGGAAAACTGCAGTCCGAAGAAATCTGAAATTCTACATAATTACGCCTTCTGGTATATCCTGCATAAATTGTATTAATGCGGCTTACAATCAACTTGGAATCAGAATCGCTTAAAGAACTTACATTAGCTTTTAAAACGCGATCTACAAGTACAGGGTCAACACTAACTGGAATTCTAAAATAATACTGACTCTTATTATCCAAAAGCTCTAAAGGATTAATATTTGTTTCTGGAGGAGTTGATTTACACCCCCAGAAACACAGAGAAGAAAGTACAATTAGAAAAAACAGGTTAAGCTTTTTCAATAGAAATACTCCATTTTTTCTCTTCACAGTCAATTTCTGTTCCGTTTGAAATTGAAGAAACAAATTCTGCCTTGCTTGCAAGTACTTCACCAGTTACATAACTTTCAAACATTGCAAATGCAGCCTTGAGTTCTTCATCACCAGAAACCTTAAGATTGATTCTGTCGGTAACGTTCAAACCGCTTTCCTTGCGGAAATTCTGAATACCACGGATTAAATCACGGGCATAGCCTTCTTTCTTAAGTTCATCTGTAATCTTTGAATCAAGACCAACAGTCAAAGTGCCTTCGTTAAGTACTTTAAGATCATCCTTTTCAAGACGTTCTACAATTACTTTTTCTTCGTTGAGAGAAACTGAGGTTCCTTCTACATCGATTGTAAGTTCTGTTCCGTCGAGGATTGACTGAATCTGTTCACTTGTAAGAGTTGCAATAACATTAGCTGCGGCCTTCATCTTTGGTCCAAGTTCTTTTCCGAGAACCTTGAAGTTAGCCTTTGCTTTATATTCTACAAGTTCGTCTTCACGATCATGGAATTCAACCTTCTTAACGTTAAGTTCTTCGCGGATTGAGTCTTCCATTTCTGCAAGAACACGTTTTTCATTTTCGTTGCGGGTTACAAGAGCAACAGAAGCAAGTGGCTGACGGTTCTTAAGATTGAAAGTATTTCTCAAAGAACGACCCATAGAAACTGCCTTCTGAACAGTTGCCATCTTGAATTCAAGTTCTTCATTGTGCCATTTAGCATTGTATACAGGATAATCTGTCAAATGAACGGATTCTTTGTCTCCTTCAGTTTTGAGGTTAAGCCACATTTCTTCTGTAATAAACGGAATGAATGGAGCTGCAACCTGACAGAAAGTCTTTAATGCAATATAAAGTGCTTCGTAAGCTTCTTTTTTATCAGAATCGTTTTCGCTCTTCCAGAAACGACGGCGGCTACGGCGGATGTACCAGTTGTTCAATTCTTCAATAAATGAAACGATTGGATCTACGGCACCGCTCAAATCGTAATCATCGAGACCGCATGTAACGTCCTTTACAAGTTTCTGTGTAATTGACAAAAGCCATGTATCAAGAGGATTTGAAGGAGTTTTATTATCAAACAAATGACCTGTTGGCTGGATGCCGTCGATGTTTGCATAAGTTACATAGAAACTGTAACTGTTCCACAAAGGAAGAATAATATTCTTGATAACATCACGAACACCTTCATCTGAATAGCGCAGGTCATCAGCCTTAACAACTGCAGAATGAATCAGGAACAAACGGAGAGCGTCTGCACCGAACTTGTTGATTGCTTCAACAGGGTCAGTGTAATTGCGCAATGACTTACTCATTTTGCGGCCATCGCTTGCAAGAACAAGACCGTTTACAACACAGTTTTCAAATGCAGGTTTGTCAAACAAGTGACTTGCAAGAACTGTAAGTGTGTAGAACCATCCGCGAGTCTGGTCAAGACCTTCTGAAATAAAGTTTGCAGGGAAATGACTTTCAAAATATTCTTTATTTTCAAAAGGATAATGCTGCTGAGCGTATGGCATAGAACCAGATTCAAACCAGCAGTCAAATACTTCAGGAATACGGTGCATTGTCCCACCGCATTTTTTACAAGGAATTGTAATTTTATCTACATACTGCTTGTGTAAATCATCAGGATAAATTCCGCTGAGGTCTTTTAATTCCTGACGGCTGCCTACACAAAGAGTTTCTTTACAATCAGGATTATCACACTTCCAGATTGGAATAGGATTTCCCCAATAACGGTTGCGGCTTACAGCCCAGTCACGGCTACCAGCAAGCCATTTACCAAAACGACCTTCTTTGATATGTGCAGGCTGCCACTTAATCTGGCTGTTAGCACGGAGAAGAGCTTCGTGGTGATCAGCAACCTTAACAAACCATGAACCGATACCACGATAAATAAGAGGACTAGAACAACGCCAGCAGTGTGGATATGAGTGGAGATGCTGTTCCTTCTTTACGATTTTACCTTCTTTCTTGAGGCGGTCCATGATATCTTTATCACATTCTTTTACAAAGCGTCCTGTATAATCAGAAACTTCTTTAGTAAATTTACATTCAGCGTCGATTGGTTCAACTTCTGGAATTCCGCTTCCGGCAAAAACCTTATGGTCTTCTTCACCAAATGCAGGAGCAATATGAACAATACCTGTACCGTCTTCTGTAGATACGTAGTCAGCATTGAACATGCGGAAAGCACCTTCTTTACAGTCAAGGCGAGATTCTTCTGCACAAACTTTTGGATCTGACAAACGATTAAAATATGGGAATAATGGTTCATAGCGGGCGCCGATAAAATCCTTTCCCTTATGGCGGTAGATAATTTCGTAATCTTCAGGATTTTTATAATATGCGCTCAATCTTGCTTCTGCAAAAATGTAATAATCACCGCTTTCTTTATCAAGAATCTTTACATAGTCAACTTCTGGTCCCATACAAAGACCAAGGTTTGATGGCAAAGTCCATGGAGTTGTTGTCCATGCAAGGAAATATGTTTTTCCGTTAGCCATGTCAGGGTCTTTTACACCATCAGGAGCCTTTGTAACCTTGAAACGAACGGTAACGGTCATATCGTTTACATCCTTATACCCCTGGGCTAGTTCATGAGTAGAAAGAACTGTTGAACAGCGTGGACAATATGGAAGAATGTATTTACCTTCGTAGATAAGACCTTTGTCCCACAAAGACTTGGCAACCCACCAGATTGATTCCATGTAATCAGGATTCATTGTTTTGTAGTCGTGATCAAAATCAACCCAGCGTCCCATACGGGTAATTGTCTGACGCCATTCTGAAGTATATTTCAATACAGAATCTTTACATTTATCATTAAACTTATCGATTCCGTATTCTTCGATTTCGTGTTTAGAATTGATACCGAGTTCTTTTTCGATAAGGTTTTCTACCGGAAGACCATGACAGTCCCAACCAAAACGGCGTTCAACCTTTTTACCTTTCATTGTCTGGTATCTTGGAATAATATCTTTAATTGTAGACGGAATAAAGTGACCAAAGTGTGGGAGACCTGTAGCAAATGGAGGGCCATCGTAGAATACATATTCTTCTGCCCCTTCTCTCTGACTGATTGATTTTTCAAAAATCTTGTTGTCTTTCCAATATTTTAATACTTCTTCTTCCTGTTTAGGAAAGTCTGCTTTTGGATCAACTGGCTTATACATTAGTACGTCCTTTAAAGAAAATTATGTCTAATTATATCTTAAAAGAACAGTTTGTTCTACTATGTTCTATCTTTCATCACGGAAGAAATTGTTTGCAGCAAGTTCTGGACATTTATTGGTTTTGCAATATGAGCATTCATTCCGGACTGAAGGGCAAGCTGTTTATCCTCTTCAAAAGCATTGGCAGTCATAGCAATAATCGGAATATCTTTTAGCGGATGATTGAATTGAGCACGGATTTTTCTTGTGGCGTCGTAACCGTTCATAAAAGGTGTCTGAATATCCATTAAAACAAGGTCAAAATCATCTTTATGAGAATCCAAAATCAAATCAACGGCTTCACGGCAATTTACAAGTTCTGTTACATCAGCCTTATATCTTACAAGAATATTCTTTGCAATTTCCCGATTAAGCTCGTTATCTTCTACCAAAAGAATTTTTAGGCCGCTTAACAAAGAGCTATCTGCAGCAAATTCAACTGGTTCAAAAATTCTTTTATTTTCAGCATTAATTTTAAAACTAATATCAAGGACAAAATCCGTTCCTTTGCCAGGCTGACTTGTAACAAAAATATGTCCCTGCAATTTTTGAACTATATTTTTTACGATTGTTAATCCAAGGCCTGTTCCTGCAATTCCAGAATCTGTAGTTGAACGTTCTCTGGCAAAAGGCTCGAACATCCTTTTCATAAAGTCCTGACTTATTCCGCAGCCGTTATCAGAAATAACACAATGGAAGAAGGCATATTCTGGATTAATGGAATTTCGTTCCTGAATTTCGAAAGTAATATTTCCACCAATCTGGGTAAACTTCATTGAATTGCTTAAAAGGTTTAAGAAAATCTGTTTAACCCTCATTGGGTCAAGCAAAAGATTATTATGCACAATTGATGTTTTAATCAGATTAAAGGAAATATTCTTGTTTGTAACATCCGGATAGATTAAATCAGAAACCTCTTCCAAAAGATTATTTAAATCAACTGGAACAAGATCGATTGAAAGCCGTCCATTCTCAATCCGGGACATATCAAGAACATCGTTGATAATTGATAGCAAATGATTAGATGAAGAAGTAATTTTATTTAAGCAGTCCAAAAGTTTTTCTTTATCTTCAATATTTTCCCGGGCAATATCCGTAAAACCGATGATTGCGTTCATAGGAGTTCTGATATCATGACTCATATTTGACAAAAAAATACTCTTAGCTTTATTGGCACTTCTAGCTTCGATTAAAGCATTCTGTAAATCATCATGGTATTGCTCCTGTTTTCCAACTTCTGAAGTAATATCCTTTACACCAATAATAAAATGTTCAACTTCTACATCAGTTTTTATAAGTTTAACGCGGATATACCTGAAAGACTGTTCATTCTTTCCTCTAAAGTCAAAAGAATAAGTTTCTCTGTCGTATAAAAGTTCCCGGACATGGTCACAATCCATGGTTTCAGAAAATAAAGTTCTGTCTTCTTCGAAAAGAAGATGTTTTACACAAAAGTTAATAACTTCATCATAACTGCTGGAATTGGTAAAGAGCTTTAAGTAATAATCTTTCATCAATTCATCAAGACGCATTACAGAAAGCCGTTTATTAATTGCATTAACATAATAAACAGAACCGTAATCAAGACTTAAAGCATTCGTAATATTGAAAAGTTTTTTTTGTTCTTTTTCCCGGTTATTTTCCATAATGATAAAATAACCCAGCAATATTGAAACAGTTCCACCAATAGTAAAATATGGTAAATATAAGTCAGTCAGATATTTGGTACAGTCATATAAAATCTGAAATAGAAACGGAATTAAGACAATTCCACCAGTAAAGAAATACTTTAATCTATGTGCGGAAACTGATGTTCTTGCAATTTTAATAAAGGAAACAAAAACTGGTACAAGAATAAAATTTAGGTTAATAAAGAGGTAAACAAACCAGATCCATTTTTTATGATATACAAGTTTTAATTTTTCTTCTTCATAAATAACATTAAATAACTGATCTGAAAAAAAGTTATACAGAACGATTACAAATCCACCAACAAAAATTAGATTAAAATAATATTTAAAGAAGTGTTTGTCTAATAACGGAAAATTCAACTGGGTTTTGGAAAATTCAAACCAGGAATAACTTGTAAGAAAATTAGCAAGATACATACATAAAGCAACAATCTTAAAAGTTACAGGATAAACCTTAAAAAATCCTTCATGAATATAAATAAAAAAATCATTTGCGAGAATTGAAATTACAGATGCAAAAATTACAGATATAAATGCCGCACGCTGATTTTCATCACGTCGCTGACGCAAAACTCCAACGAAAACCGCAATTATTACAACGAGAGCTAAAACATCTAATTCAAGTCTTATAAAAAAATCTGACTGCATACCGTTGTATTTTAACATGGTTTTGCCGATATTAGTACTATGAAAAAAATCTTTTATGCCATAATTTTTTCTTTATTTTTCTCTAACTTGATTTTTTCTCAAGATTCTATTTCTTTAGAAACCCTGATACCAGAAACAATTAGAGGTCTTTGGGAAGCAGATGACCGTTATATATATTTTGAAGAACCAGATTCGATTTGTATTATTTTAAAAGAATATTACTCCTGGTATTTAGACCGGGTTGTTGAACCTGAAAATTATTCCGAAGTCTTAAAACGAACCAGAAATCTTGCTACACAGGAAAAACCTTTGACATATACCTGTGCATTTATTCCATATGAAGGGATTTCCAGCGCCTGGGAACTGACAATTTTTGAAAACGAAAAAATAATTCAGACAATTCCTGTTGCTCATAATAACGATGAGCTTTACCTCAATTTTCTCGTAAAAATCCAGAGAGAAGAACAGGAAAATAAAACAAAAGAAATTTACGGATACTGGCAGGGAATTAATTCAAGCAAATCAATCAGAATCAGCCCAAGAAACAGCATAGAAAACATATATTCCTGGTTCATAACAGAAGACGGAATATACAAATTGCGTTTCTGGCAGACAAATATGAGCTTTGATACAGAAGCCACCGCAGAGTTTACTGACGGGGACAATATTTTCTCGGTTAATAAGCACATAAAAAGTGCAAATCAGATTTACACCTGCGCTTCGGGAAGATCAAGCCGCATCAGAAATGTGGAAAAATTTTATACTTTTAATAAAAATTATAAAGTAGACGAAAATTATTCCCTGATGTTTATAGAAGAGCCCTACCTGCGTAAAAAAGAAGAAGTAAAAAATATTCAGGATTTAATGGAAATAGTAAAACTTCAAAATTCTAAACGAAAACCTGCTCCGGAACCTTTATTCCCTGTTAAACTTCCTAAAATACCGCCTTTTAAACTAAAAGGCTTTTAATTTATTCATAATTTCTGATATTATATCGCTATGATTACATATTTAGGAAAATTAGGTGAACTTACATTAAAGGGTTCTAACCTTCATACTTTTGAAAAACTTTTATTAAAAAATACAAAGGACTGTCTTAAACAGTCTGGAATTGAATCTCCAAAGGTCGTATGCCATGCAGGACGCCTTTATATTGAATGTGAAGAAGAAGACTGTCCAAAGGTGGAAAATGTTCTCAAGCATCTTTTGGGAATCACCGGCTGGGCACGAACTCTCACCACAGATAAAAATCTCGACAACATCAAAAAATGCGTACGCCAGGTTGCAGAACAGGCAAAAGAAAAAAGCAATTGCAAAACATTTAAGATTGAAGCAAAACGAGCAGACAAGAGCTTTGAACTTAATTCATATGAATTAGCCTGCGAAGCCGCAAGTGTTATTTTTGATGATAAATTTATGGACGTAGATGTACATAATCCGGATTTAAAAATTTACATCGAAGTTCGTGAAAAAACTTTCGTATATTCAGACTCAGAAAAAGGCTGTCGAGGACTTCCGGCAGGGTGCAGCGGCCACGGACTTTTACTTCTCTCTGGAGGACTGGACTCCCCTGTTGCCGGATACAGAATGATGCGACGCGGTATGAAAGTAGAATGCGTTTATTATCATTCTTATCCATACACTTCTATCGAAGCACAGCAGAAGGTTGAAGAACTTGCACAGAAGCTTTCTCTTTTTGGAATCAATACCTTCTTAAATATCATCCCATTCACAGACGTACAGATGAAAATCAAAGAAAAGGCACCAGAAGAATGGTCAACCTTGATGCTACGGGTATGTATGATGAAAGCTGCCAATATGCTTGCCGACCGTACACATGCAGACTGCATTATTACAGGAGAAAGCCTTGGACAGGTTGCAAGTCAGACAATGGAAAACATGAATGTAACCGAACATTTTGCAGAATTTCCACTTTTAAGGCCTCTGGTAGGTATGGACAAAGAAGAAATTGTTGAAACCGCTAATTTTATCGATACATATAACACTTCAATTCTTCCGTACGAAGATTGTTGTGTACTCTTTAGTCCAAAACACCCGATTTTAAGAGGCCGCATCGAAGATGCAGAAAGAATTTACCAGGAAATAAACTGCCTTGATTTAATCAAAGAAGCCTACGAAAAACGAGAAATCAAGCACTATATCTTTGGTAAAGAAATCAAATCTTAGTAAGTATACTTAAAAGATAAAGATAAATAGTTATTTACAGAATCGTGCAGTCCTGAATACCAGTTGATAAAACAATCAAGTGCTTCACTGGTATTTGTAACTGTACCTGTAAATATCGGATTATCAACCCCGTCCTGTCTTATATATTCAAACTTATATCCAAGAGCCACAGAATAAGAACCTGTTTTTGTATTTGCAAACAAATATTCAGCTGATAAACCTGCCTGAATTGTATACATAGTTGTAAACTGGTTCATAAAGTTTGTATAATCTGTAAAATTTGAAATTCCCAGAGTACTTGTTGTAATTCCACCGTCAGAAGGAGCATTTTCTGGAATATTAATTTCATCTGTCAAAACCGATGGAGGATTTATAGAAAACAAAGATAGATATTCATTTGAATGTCGAACAAAAGAAGTAAATGTAGAAAGTTTAAGGTTTCTGTAAGGCTTAAATTCTATTCTTACAAGAATACGGTCACTGTTTGGAGGCAGATCGGAACCTACACAAATACCGCAGTTCGTATAATCATTTCCATTATATTCAAGATTTTCAGGATCATAACTGGAATAAGTAAAAGGCGTAACCAGAGTATAATCACAAGAAATTAAATTACAGATTGAATTATATGGAGAATATACAAAACCTACCCTTGCTGCTGCCCTGATTGCGGCTTCATTCCAGTTAAACTTGATGAAATTTATAGGTTTAAGGTCATC
>JAFNQK010000196.1 GCA_017386165.1 Treponema sp. | reverse complement strand
GTAAAAATCTTCTTAAGTTCTGGATCTACATCGTAACCGTACATTTCACAAGACTGTACAGCCATGTTGATTCCACCAAAAGGCATGAATGCTCTCTTGAGTGGTTTGTCAGTCTGAAGACCAACTACCTTTTCAAGTTCTTTTCCTTCTGGACAGATATATCCAGCAGGATGTGCTGTAAGACCAGTTACAACACTTGTATCCATATCAAGAACACCAGTACGTTTTTTACCATCTTTACCGATAGATACTTTGTTGTGTTCTTCTTTCTGAAGTTTCTGCAATTCGTCTAACAACTTCTTTGTAGCAGCTGTTGGGCCAGCAAGGAAGCTATTATCTCCATCGTATGGAGTGTAGTTGTTCTGAATAAAATCACGTACGTTGATTTCTTCTTTCCACAAACGACCGGCAAATCCGTTCCATTCGTCTTTCTGGATCATATCTTATACCTCATCTATAAAAGTTTAGTTTTTCTTTTTCCTTAACTAAATAATATCTCAAAAAAAATTGAATTACAACAAAACAAAACAGCCAAAACCATATATTTAGTGTTTTTATGCAATTTTTTATTTTTTTTCACCCTATAAAAAAGCCCCGAAAAACCGGGGCTGAATATTTATCCACTTTTATGAATAATTATGATTTTTTTTGAATAAATTTACATATCCATTTTATTTTGTCATAAACCCTACTCCACCGGAATAGGCTTGATCTTTTTAACATAGATACGGCGCATCAGGAACAGGGACATTCCTATAGACATTGACTCGGCGATGATGTAGCACCACCATACATTGTTTACGTTTCCGGTTAGGGAAAGAAGGTATGCCGCAGGCAAAAACACCAGGAGCTGACGGCTAAAGCTTACTATCATACTGTAAAAAGCATTTCCAAAGGCCTGAAAAACAGACGACAAGGTAATTGCAAGGGACGCACCAAGGAAAGAAGGGGCAATACGGCGGAAAGCCGGAATACCGATTGAAAGCATTTCGTCACTGGCATTAAACATATAGAACAACTGTCTTGGGAAAAGCTCAAAAACCATAAACCCCACAAACATAATTGAAAAGGCAATTACCAGAGAAGCTCTGATGGTATCCGTAATACGCTTGTGATTTCCTGCTCCGTAATTGTATGCGATAATAGGAATAATTCCGCTGTTCATACCAAAGACTGGCATAAACACAAAGCTGTTCATCTTGATAAATACACCATAAACAGCAACTGCAGTCATGGTAAACTTGCCAAGAATCAGGTTTATAAAATATGCAATTACACTAGTGATTGAAGTCATCAAAATCGACGGAACACCAACCTTGTATATGCGGCCGATAATTTTCCAGTCTGGGACAATATTCTTTATGTTAAAGTGAATATCATGATTACAGGTAAGGTTTAATATAAACGAAAGAGTCGTTCCTGCAATCTGCCCCGCAACAGTCGCAATTGCAGCACCTTTTATTCCCATCTGAGGGAATGGTCCGATTCCAAAAATCAAAAGCGGGTCAAAAATAAGGTTTGTTACAGCACCGGCAATCTGACTCATCATTGAAAAAACAGTTCTTCCGGTTGCCTGCAAAAGTCGTTCAAAAGTAATTTCTCCAAAAACAAAGAAACCACAGCTGGTAACTATAAAGAGATACTCTTTTCCATAACCAAAAATCATTTCATTTGAAGTCTGACTCTTCAAATATGGAACTACACAGGTAAGACCCAAAATCAAAAACAGAATTGCATTAAAAATTGCAAGCAGAATACCGTTCATTGCGGTCCTGTCAACTTCCTGCTGTTTTTTCTGCCCGAGACAGAATGACAGAAACGAATTGACACCGATTGCAGTTCCGACACCAAAACTAATCATCAGGTTCTGGACAGGAAAAGCAAGCGAAACGGCGGTAAGTGCTTCTTCATTGATTTTTGCAACGAAAATACTGTCAACGATATTGTACATTGCCATTACCAGCATACTGAACATGATTGGCAACGACATATTAAAAATAAGTTTTACAACTGGCATTGTACCCATTTTATTTTCTGGTACAGCCATCTGCGAATTATCTGACATACAGAATTCCCCTTTATATAGAAAAAAAACCTTGCGGGAACAATTAGCGTGAACTCGCAAGGTTTTGGTAGGATTATTTAATAGAAATACTCGATTTTAGTCAAGCAAAGCATCCAATTCTTTACAAATCTGCTGCTTGTCAAGCTTCTGACCGATTACGCAAAGTTTAATCATGCGGTCGCCAACCTTTTCATCCCATTCTGCACGGATTTTTGGTTCCTGAGCAAGAACTTCTTCCTGTTCTGCCTTTGGACAAGCTGCAAGCCATGTACCGCTGGCACCTGCCTGAATCTGGCGTCCGCTAGTTTCAAATACATAAGCCATATTTTCTTCATCGCTAAAGTAGAGAACACCCTTACAGCGGATGATATTGCGTGGCCAGTGAGCACAGTATTCTTCAAGCTTATCGCGGTTGAACGGACGGCGACGGTAATATACAAAGTTTCCAATTCCATATTCGTCTTCATCAGCGCCTTCATGATTGTGTTCATGATGGTGGTGATGGCAGTGACCGTCGCACTTGTGACCAGGTTCACCATGCTTTGGATTATGGTCATCATCGTCGTCGTCATCGTGATCATGGTGGTGATGTTCGTGTTCTTCGTAATCATGATCGTGTTCGTCATGGTCGTGGTGATGATGTTCATGTTCATCGTGGTCATCGTCATCGTCGTCATCTTCTGCATTTTCAAGATGCTGAACCCATGCTGCACTTTCAAATACTGTATCAAAGTTAAAGCGTTCTGTTGCAAGAACATCTTCTACATCAACTTTACCCTGACTTGTTTCAATTACCTTTACATGTGGCTGCAAAGCTTTTACAACTGCATGAACCTTTTTCATTTCATCTTCTGAAACAAGGTCTTTTTTATTGATGATAAGGGTTGAACAGAACTCAATCTGCTGAACAAGAAGGGATTCGATATCTTCTTCTCCCATATCTTTTTTGAGAAGCTGGTCTCCGCCGGCAAATTCATCTACCATTCGTTTTGCATCTACAACGCTTACAACATTGTCGAGTTTACCATTGCGAATCTGTTCAATTGCCTGTGCGATTGGCATTGGTTCACAAACACCACTTGCTTCGATAAGAATATAATCATATTTTTTTGTAGCAATCAAATCTTCAATCTGCTGAACAAGATCACTCTTTAATGTACAGCAGATACATCCGTTCTGAAGTCCAATGATACTTGATGTATCTGTAATATTTGCACCTTTAGCAATAAGACTTTCGTCTACGTTAATTTCACCGATGTCGTTTACGATAACAGCAACTTTGTATCCCTTTTGATTAGTAAGAACCTGATTCATCAAAGTTGTTTTTCCAGCGCCAAGATATCCACACAAAAGTGTAATTGGTGTAAGTGTTTTTGCCATTATATTTACCTCGTTTTTCTCTTTCACTAAGAATATAACAAAAAAAGATTTAAAAGACTATAAAAATATAAAAGAAATAAACACTCTCTAAACTGTTCATTTAAAATCTCCGATAACACAAGTAAGAAGTTCTTTTTTGAGGGGAAATTGGTGAAAACTCTTAACACAAAACTCACTTATGCACTGGTTTTAGGATGCACTTTTAGTATTTTATTTGGATGTGCTACCACCAAAACTCAGGAACCTACAATTCAGGAGCTTATCTCAGAGGGCAGAACCGACGAAGCAAAAGGCCGATTTATATCAAAATACGATATTAACGCCGTTGACGCTGACGGTAACACCGCTCTTCATATTGCGGCTCAGATGAATAATTCAAATCTCTGCTTTTTCTTAATCAGCAACGGAGCAGATATCAATCAAAAGAACTATAAAAACCAGTCTCCACTCCATGTTGCCATCGAAAACAATGCAAAAGAAGCCGCTAGTCAGCTTGTAAATGCCGGCTGTAATATCTTTTCCCGGGATTCTAAAGGTAAAACTGCCATGGAATCCGGATTTATACTAAATGACAACTACTATGATATTTTCATCAATAATACAACTTCTAAATACCGCGACGAAATCAGCGGAAAAACAATCGTTCACTACTTTGTAGAATCTAAAAACGCCAAGGCAATCAATTACTGTATCAAAAATGCCCTTCCTCTTTCTGTAGAAGACAACGAAGGCAAAACTCCTCTCGATTATGCCTTTGAAAACATCGAAGAAGACGAAGTTGTTATAATCGCTGCAAACCTCATCATGAACGGTGCCGAAAGAAACGGTTCTTCTAATTACGAATATTTTATGACCGCAGTTTTAAACAGAAACCTGGACTACCGTTTTAACGACGGTCAGACACCACTTCATCTTGCTGCAATCCAGGGACACACTGCAATCACCAAGTACCTCCTCAAAAATCAGGCTCAGACAAATGTGCAGGATTCTTCCGGAGCAACTCCTTTGCACGAAGCTGTCCGCTATGGAAATGTTGCAATCGCAAAACTTTTGCTTAGTTCTGGGGCAAATGCAAATGCCAAGGATAACCTGGGTAAAACTCCTGTTCTCCTTGCAATTCCAGAAGAAAGTACAAAAGAAATCTATTCTACTTTAATCAGTGGCGGCGCCGATGTAACAATGAAAGACACATACGGCGACACTGTTCTTCATATCGCAACAATGACTGGAGTTGATGCCGATGTTTTGAACACCCTTGTTCTCGCAGGTGCAGATGTAAACACCCGCAACAAGGACGGTATTGCACCACTTGCTCTTGCAATCGATATCAACAATGCAGAGCACGTAAAATTCTATGCAGAAAAGGGTGCCGACATTCATTCAAAGGACAAAAAAGGAAACACACCTCTCACCCTTGCATTGAAAAAATCTGACAATACCCTTGAAGTTATTCTCAATAAAAAGAATATCGACTGTCAGGACTCAGACGGAAACTCTCCTTTAATTGTTTCTATTATAAACAACGCAACTCTCCCTAAGATTCAGTACATTTTGAGTCTCACAGATGATGTAAATACACGAAACTCAGAAGGAAATACAGCGCTGTACCTCACAGTTCTCAAAAACCGCCGCCAGCTGGGTGAATTATTAATTGCAAAAAAAGCAGATATTTTTGCAACAAACACAAGAAACAAATCACCTCTCAGCCTTGCCCTCAACGCAGGCGGTTCCCTCATGGAATGGATTATCACTCCAATAACTGTTAAACAGACTGACGGTTCAGGAAACACTGCCCTTCACTATGCCGCAGAATGGGAACTCAAGGACGCAATTCCTTTCCTTATTCAGAGAGGCGCAGACCGTGAAGCAAAGAACGCAAACGGAGAAACAGCTGTTTTCAGTGCCGCAAAGAACAACAACCCTGAAATCATCGACCAGCTGGTTGCATGCCAGAGCAAAATCAATGTCCGTGACAACCTTGGTAGTACCCCTCTCCATGTTGCAGTACGCTGGGGAAATGCAGACACCGCTAAAAAACTTATTTCTCTCGGAATCGATGTAAACGCTCAGAATGTAAGCGGAAAATCTCCTCTTGCAGAAGCAGCACTTGCAAGCAAGTATGACCTGGCATCACTTCTTTTGAGCAAAGGGGCTAACGCAAACTCTAGCGACACAAACGGCCGCACAATCATAATGGATGCTATCCGTTCACAGAACATTCAGATAATCAATCTTCTCTTGAATTGCAAGGCAAACCCGAATATTCAGGACATCAACGGCCGTAATTCTTATCACGAAGCTGCCCTCACCGGCAATGTAGAAGTAATTTCGATTATCCGCAATGCAGGCGGAAATCCACTTTCCCGTGACAAAAACGGAATTACTCCATTCAGTCTCAGCTTAAATCAGAGCAGCAATGTAATTTCTGCAGTTCTCGGTTCAGAAACTGCAATCAGCGACAGTGACGGAAACACTCCATATCACATTGTAATTAAAAACAAGAACTCAAAATCCATTGCACTGATTAAAATGCTGATTAAAAACGGATACCCAATCAACACAAGAAACTCTGACGGTTATACTCCAGTCAGCATTGCCATTGAAAAACAGTACGAAGACATTGCCGAATTACTATTAAAGAATGGAGCAGATCCGTTTATCACAATCGATAAAAAAGGAAAGAATGCTGTTACCATCGCCCTCAACGATGACAACACAAACATTATAGAAGATATCGTTAAATACGCAGGAACAAAATCTGATATTCAGGGAAATACAATTCTGCATTATGCGTCGAGACTTTCTAACTCAAATACTGTAAGACGCCTTGTATCATACGGTCTAGATTTGAATGTAACAAACATCTCCGGCGAAACTCCGGCTCAGACAGCAGCCCGCTGGAAACGCAACGACATTGCACGAATACTAAGTGCAGAGTAAAAACTAAAATCACCCCACAGCGGGAACCTGCTTACGTCGATTTTAAGTCTATTCTTTTTCAACCATGGACAGTGCTTTTAGAAAAGCGCTGTCTTTTTTTTGCAGTTCTCTTGAACCACGGGTAATTTTACAGAGGGACATGTTGTAACGGCGGGCAATTTCGCGCTGGGTACAACCAGCCTTAAGTTCCTTGACTAAGAGCCAGCGTTCGGCAATCGCCTTTCTTTCGCCAGGAGTAATCAAACTATCAAAAAAAGACTCCAAAAAGTCACGGTCATTTGAAGAACTGATTAAATCCAAAAGATCATTATATGCCTTAGAAAGATGTTCCTGTTTTTCAATTTCTTCTATATTTTCTTCTATCTGCTGTTCTGCCATAATGCTACCCTATCTTCTTCGATTGTTACGGTTATTTGTTAGAACTAAAAGTCTAAGGAAGGAACCAATTGCCGTAAGAGCACTTGCAACATAAGTCATGGCAGCGGCAGTTAGTACACGGCGGGCTCCGCTAATTTCTTCATTTTCAGTAAAAACTCCAGTTTCTTTAAGGATTTTTAACGCCCTACGGGATGCATCAAATTCAACCGGCAAAGTAACCAGATAAAAAAGCACCGAAGCGGCAAACAAAATCAAACCAATATCAGTCACCAGCTGAAGAATTGAAATATACTCACTTGCCTGACTTGAAGCCCCAAAAGCGATTCCTGCAATTGCAAGAACAGGTCCAAATCTGGAACCGATATTAGCAACAGGAACAAGAGTACTTCTAAGTTTTAACGGACCGTACCCCACCTTATGTTGAATAGCGTGGCCGGTTTCGTGAGCGGCTACACCAACAGCAGCAATACTTGTACTTGAATAAGTCGCATCACTCAAGTTTAAGGTTTTAGAAGAGGGATTGTAATTATCTGTAAGCTGTCCGCTTATATGAGTAATTTTTACATCATCAATTCCGTTTGCTCTCATCAGAATCTGCGCTGCCTGAGCGCCAGTTATTCCCTTACTTGTAGCAACCTTGTTGTAACGTGCAAAACGAGATTTTACCATTGCAGATGCAACAAGACTTAAGATTGCAGCCGGCAAAACAAAAATAATATATGTAATATCAATTCCACCTAAATAAAACATAAAACCTTCCTGTTTGTTTCTACTATAAATATAGCATATTTCTTCACCATTTGACAAAATATCAGGAATATTTTTATATAAAGTATTGGATTTTTTATGTTTAAGAAGATTGTTCAGATTTTAAAAAAAGAAGTAATGCTGAGTGTTTCTATCATTGCGGCCATCGTTTCACTTTTTATCACCAAGCCGAATATGGAGCTGATTCACAACATAGACTGGAAAACTCTTGGAATTCTTTTTATGCTGCTCTCCGTACTTGAAGGATTTAAAAAAGAAAACATCTTTCTTCCCCTCCTAAAGAGAACCAGCAGGATATGCTCAATTAAAAAACTCACCTGCTTTTTTGTTTACTCAGTTTTTTTCACTTCAATGTTTGTTACAAACGATGTTTCTCTGATTATTTTTGTTCCCCTTACAATCATGTCCTTTAGAGCCGGAGACAAAGAAAAATACATTCTCCCTGTTCTCACTTTTGAAAATATCGCCGCAATCCGCGGAAGTCTTTTAACCCCATTTGGAAGCCCTCAGAATCTTTTTCTGTTCAGTCAGAGCGGAATTTCTGTGCAGCGTTTTATGTTAAAAATGCTTCCGTTGTGGGTTTTCAGCGGAATTCTTCTATATTTATTTATCTGCATTCTCTTTAGACAGGACCAGAAAGAACAGATTATTCTGACAGAAGAAAACAAGCAGAACCTCTGCACTCCATGGGATCCCGCAAAAAAACTCAAGAGAATAATTTATCTGATTCTGTTTGTTGGCGTCATTGCAACAATTGTTACCCGCACTACTCTATGGCCCTTTGTCTGTCTCGCTGTTTTTGTTCTTCTCTTGATTTTTGACAGAAAAATTCTGATTCAGACTGATTATGTTCTTTTGCTCACCTTCCTGTGTTTCTTTGTATTCAGTTCTTCCATTTGTGCAAATCCAAAAATCAGCGATTTCTTAAATAAATCTGTCAGCGGAAACGAATACTGGTGGTCAATTCTTTTGAGCCAGCTGATTTCCAACGTTCCGGCCAGCATCGTATTGTGGCCATTCAGCACAAATCTTACAGCACTTTTGTACGGTCTCGACAGCGCAGGACTTTGTTCTATAATTGGAAGCCTTGCCAGCGTAATTAACCTCCGTCTCTATGCAAAAGAATATCCAGGCAGAAGCCTTGCCTTTATGAAAACCTTTGAAATCATAAGTCTTGCTTTTTTTGCTATCGTAGTAATTCCACAATGGCTTATTTGTGGTATATTTTAAATATGGCTAGCGACGAAATTAAATCGAACTTTCATACACATACAGAACTCTGCAGACACGCAAAAGGAAAACCTGCCGATTATGCCCAGGAAGCCGTAAACAAAGGCCTTTCAATTCTTGGCTTTAGCGACCATGCTCCTTTTTTCGATACCGACTACGGCTACAGAATGATGTACGACGAGCTCGACTTATACATTTCCCTGGTTCAAAGTACAAAAGAAGATTTTTCTGACAAACTTGAAATACTCCAGGCACTGGAAATTGAATGGCTTCCCCGCTACATGAAAAGCTACAAAAACTCCGACAATTATTACGAGTGGCTTTTAACCCAGGAAAAGATGGACTACCTTCTTTTGGGAGAACACTTTTTTGAGCACAACGAAAATCTTATAAACATCACAAGTATTTCCAGCACACAAGACGCCGTTATTTACGCAAACGAAATAAAAGAAGCCCTCAATACCGGGTACTTTAAAATTCTGGCCCACCCGGATATCTTTACAATAAATGAGAACTGGAGCTGGAATGAGGACTACCAGAAAGCAACCGACATAATCATAGAAGCGGCCATTAAAACAAATGTTCTGCTTGAATACAACGCAAACGGCCTCCGCCGTGGAATTAAAACATACCCGGACGGAGAACGCTGGCAATATCCCCACCAGCGTTTCTGGGACAATGTCAAACAAGCCGGCCTCCCCTGTATCGTGGGCTCCGACTGCCACAGTCCCAAGGCCCTCTGGGATGATAATGTACTTAATTCGATTCGCAACATTGAGAATCTTAGAATAAAGAGAGAAAAAAAGTTAAAATGAAAAACGAAGGATTTTGGACGAGAGTAGCCGACGAACTTGAATACCAGGGAAAACCACGCAAGTGGCTTGCCGCAGAAGTAAACATCGACGTATCAACCATCGGAAACGGAATTAAAACGGGTGCAACTCCGAGAGCAGATGTAGCTATAAAGATTGCAAATCTGTTAAAAATCCCCGTAGAATACCTTGTATTCGGAAAGATGCTTTCAAAATCAGAAAGAGATATCCAGCTGTACAACAAATACGAAAAGTTTATTAACAACATTGAATCAATGTCCGAAGAAGTGCAAACTTCTCTTTTTGAAATGGTGCAGACTATGTACCAGAATACTATATCCTAAATATTATTAGCATAAGCAAACGCCGTACTTTAAACTAAAGTAAAAAAATGCTATTGTTTCTAAAGAAAATAAATGCGTATTACGCAAAAGATAAAAGAGGTTTTCTTATGGCAGATACAATGCATGCTTTGGAAAAAAATCCAAACTGGAAAGGTCGTCGTGGTCCTGTTGTCCTTGTAATTATGGACGGTGTTGGATACGGTAAAT
>JAFNQK010000195.1 GCA_017386165.1 Treponema sp. | reverse complement strand
TCTTGGAACTCAATTTTTCGTACTCCCCGGGCAGGCAAGTACTGTATACAGAATACCGCCAATCGGCGGATTAAGTCAATAAGTTTCTAATAGTACATTGTAAAATATATAGTGTAAATAAAAAAAACGACGGATGAACCAGTCAAACCGTCGTTTTTTATAACTAAACAATGTCTATACGAATGATAGACAAAGATTATCTTTCAATAGATATACTCTTACTTCTATTATCGATGATTTTAATATCTTTATTAGAGATATTTCGGTTTGTACCGCCTGCTGCATGTTCTATGCGAACAGTTTTTCCTTCAAGATGTTCTTTGTGAAGCTGATATACCGGTATATAGATACGCTCATTATCTTTACGGATAATGATGGCATCATTCCAGCTTTCATCTCTATCGAAATTAATCACCTTATCAACCTTGCCGGTTATGCTGCCACCTTCGAAAAGTCTGAGCGGTAAATCAGATTTCAGGTATTCTTCGAGGTAAAGATTATAACGGCCGGTTGCCTTCAAAACTTCTTCAAAATCCGGATTGAGGGAGTAGGAGAGGTTATCTTTGGTCGCTAGCTTTATGGACTCTAAGAATTGAAGTCTCTGTATAAGACTTGGCTGCAAGTTCTTTATGAAAATCTTTTCAGGCATTTCTTTCAGCTGCTCGTCAAACTCTGTCCATCTTTTTGCAAATGGAAGTCTTGCTTTTGCGGCTTCTATTTCTTCCTTAGTCCTTTCACCAATCATATTTGTGATGATATTGGAAGTCATTTCTCGAATTGTGTTTTTAATCATATCTTTTGGAAAACGAACAGATTTACCGTTCTTATCTTTTCCGTTTACGACTATATGAAGATGATGATGGCCGGTATCTGTGTGGATTACACCACGCCAGTACAATTCATATCCGGTCAGAATTTCTACATGTTTGATAACTGTGTGAGCAAGCAGTTTTAGCTCTACATTCTGGCTTTCAGGCGAGATAATCCATTTGAAGTGAAGGGGTACCATATTGTTCAGATAATCCTCTGGAGGAACTCCGAACATCTCCTTTTCTTCTGAGATTCCTGGTTTATTCTTTTGAGGCATGTAATCCCGAATGTATTCTTTGTGGCTTTTTATGGACTTTGAATAGGTTGTCGTAAAAAATACTCTCTGCTTATGGAGGTTTTCAAAGACATTGTATCTCGCTTTTCCGGAAGAAATCCGTTCTGTAGAAGACCTTCGTCCACGTCTTTTTAAGAGCTTATTCAAATAAGCTGCATCGTCTTTTCCATGAAATGGTCGTCTCCAGTCATAGAGATGCGGGTCTCTCTCTGGATCAGATTGTTTGGGGTGATTGAAAAGGGTTCTTAAATCTTTCATGTATTTCCTGTTTCTGGCAGGCAGGAAGTGACTCTAAAAATATAACGGTCATGATTCAAAATCTCAATATTTAAAAAATCCGCCAAATGGCGGATGGATTTTTTGGTTAAAATGCCTCAAATCTGGCTTTGTGTACAAAATGGGCTTTTGAATACAACTAATTTGTTAAAATGTAAATAATTACCTGCCTTTGTATGCAAAGCTTTATCTTGCGCCGCTACGGGGAACCCGAAAAACTCTTTTTTTTGCCAATCCGCCAAATGGCGGATTAACGGATTTCTTGAGTTTTCCTTCTAAATCCAATACCTTTATGTCTGTGACTTCTGCCTGCCCGTAGGAGTCATATGCTTATTCTTACGGAAAAGCCGAGCGTTGCTAAGGATTTTGCAAAGGCGCTTGGATGTAATTTTTCATCAGCAGATAAATGTTTCAAATCTGCAGACGGCTCAATTTTCATTAGCAACTGTGTTGGACATCTGTTCGAGTTAAATGAACCGGCTGTATATAATCCCGAGTTCAAGAACTGGAAGAAACTTCCCGTCATCCCGGATCAGTTTCACTATCATGTTTCGCCTGAATTAAAAGATGCTGCAAGGATTGTTGTCGGCCTTTTAAAGAATCATAAAAATGATGAAATTCTGATTGCGACCGATGCCGACAGGGAAGGGGAAATAATCGCCAGGGAATGTCTTAAAGCAGCCGGGATTTCGGATATTTCAAGAATCAGAAGATTCTGGGTTTCGCAGGCTCTGACACCAGTTGTAATTAAAGATGGAATATCAAAAGCTAAAGCTTTAGGTAATTATGACCTGCTTTCGGAACAGGGCTTTGCTCGTCAGCATTCCGACTGGCTCGTGGGAATCAATGGAACCAGATTCATTACTAATAAGTCTGGTACGTTATTTCCGGTAGGACGGGTACAGACGGCTGTTTTATCTGCAATTTCTGAACGCTGTCTGGCAATAAAAAACTTTGTGCC
>JAFNQK010000194.1 GCA_017386165.1 Treponema sp. | reverse complement strand
AGATAACAGGATGATTGAAAAGATTGCAGTGCAGCTAAAGCTGTATACTCTTGATTTTATATTCTGATATTTTTTTGCAGCAAAGAATAAAGTGATTCCTTCTCCTAAAACTGCATTGAATAAAATTACTACGAAAGAAACGCCGTATCTTCCGGTAATATCTGCAATCTGGATGAGAGAGAACCATGGATACATGGCGCTTGAGACTGTTCCCCATGGATATCCCAAAAAGCCGCTGGATTTAAGCCATTCCCAGGCAGTATAGCAGATTGTAAACCATAATATTCTGAAACAGGAAATGGGCTTAAAAAGTAATGAACAGATATTCTGTAATTGATATCTTTTGTATCTTGAAAATGGAATGTAAAAAAATAGTCCGCAGAGACAGCCTTCTAATGCAGTTCCCAATGCAGATGATAAAAGGGTCAAAAGTCCCATTTCTCTGAAAAGTCCCAGCCAGTAACTTGAAAAGAAATGTACAAGGAGACTGTGAAGTCCGAGGAACCAGAAAGCGTTTTTATATGATTTAAGATTTGATGCTACGAGATAAAGTGGAATCAAAGCAATCATTGCAAAGAAGGGTGAACCAAAATGAAATATTTCATTAGGAATCGCAACTGCAAGAGATAATGCTGAAATTAAGATATAAAAAATTTGTAAAAATTGGCTCATCGACTTATAATTTTAATAATATATCGGTAAAAAAACAATAAGTTGTAACTTTGTAAAAGAAACGGCTTTTATTTAAAAGTACTGATTTAAAAATGAAATTGAGTAGTGGGGGAATCTGCTTATGAATGAAATTTTGCGTTCTCATCAGGAGGAGTACAACCAGAAAGCAGAGGTTGTGTTTAGTGCTCCAGGTCGTTTTCACCTTATGGGAGAAAATTCCTGGTTCTTTAAAGATAAAACTCTTTCAATGGCAATAGATATGCCAGTTTATGTATCTATTTCAAAAAGAGAAGATACGGCTATACACTGTTTTTTTGTACAGCTTAACGACCGAAAGAAAGGAAATCTATCATCATTAAAATATAAAAAAGAAGACAGATGGGCTAATGCTGTTAAAGCAATAATTTATGCATATTCAAGTCTTGGATATGATCAGTCCGGTATGAATATAACTGTTTACAGTGACATTCTTCCGAGTGCAGGTTTTGGTATTACTACTGCAATAAAGGTTGCCGCTGCAAAAGCAATTGATAAGCTTTTTGGGTTTAATTGTACTGATGATCAGATTCTATTGATCCTGGACAGAGCAAACCGCAAATACCTTAATCAGTATAATCATATTGCTGATAATCTTTCTGCAATTTATGCCCAGCAGGGTAATTTTATAATTACAGACCACAGAACTAATTCTTACTATCAGCTTCCAATAACATTTGAAGACAAGACAATTCTTGTAGTCGATGCAAAGGTTCCTCGATATGAATTATGGAACCGAGAGACTCTTTTTGAGCCTGAGAATGCACTTCTTTTAGGTGACTTAAAGGAAACAAAAAATAACGTATTTGCCGGCTGGAAATATATTGATGATGTAACAGATATCAATGAACAGCTTAGCGTTGTTTCAGAAGATACCCGAAGACGTCTTTTGTGTATAATGCGTGAGCATTTTGATATTCTTGAAGTTGTTCAGTCCATGGAGAAAAAGGACTTCTGTCAGTTTGCAAGGGCTGTAAACCATAGTCATGAAAGCATGAGGGATTATTTTGACCTTTCATGTCCTGAAATTGACTGGATTCTAAAAAGAATATCAGAACTTGAACCAAAGCTTGAATATCTTCATGATCCTCTCAGCTGCGGCCGTATCACAGGAAAAGGTTTTGGTCGATGTATGTATGCAATCTTAAGAAATCAGGATGTTGAGACTTTCAAGAAAAAACTCCAGGAATACGAAAGAATCTTTGGATTTAAGCCTCAGTGCTATGAAGTTCATTCTGCTGACGGGGTTAAAGAAATTCCTGTGGAGTAGATGATGAATATTCTTGTTACCAATGATGACGGATACCAAGCGGATGGCTTAAAAGTTCTTGTAAAGGAATTATCTAAACAACATACAGTATATGTAATTGCTCCAGATGGAAATCGTTCTGGGGCAAGTCATTCTATT
>JAFNQK010000193.1 GCA_017386165.1 Treponema sp. | reverse complement strand
TTCGTGGAAGTGACAAGACTCCCGGCGTTTTCCGTACAAGTCAGAACTGGATTGGCGGTCAAGGAAGTACATTAAAGAATGCCCGTTATATTCCTCCTAGTGTCGATGATATGAAAGATGCATTGTACGACCTGGAACAATATATGAATTCAAATGACTCACTGGATCCTTTAATTCAGGCAGCTTTGATTCATTATCAATTTGAAACAATTCATCCGTTTTTTGATGGCAACGGTAGAATAGGAAGGCTGCTCATTACCTTGTTTTTAATCCAGAAAAGAATTATTTCAAAACCGGTACTTTACATTTCCTGTTTTCTCAAGATGAACAGAGTCGAATATTATGACCGTTTGAGTGAAGTTCGTAAAAAAGGGAATTATGAGCAGTGGATATTATTTTTCTTACAAATGATTTTGGAAACTGCAAATGATGCTATAGATTCGATAAATGTTTTGGAAAGTTTGCACAAGAAAAACATTGCATTGCTTGAAGCAGTTCCCGCACGTACAAGAGACAATGCCTTGAAACTTTTTGAATATGTTGAAAGAAAGGCGATAATCGACACTTCAAAAACCGCGCAAGAACTTAATCTTTCTTATAATACAACTGCAAAAAATATTGAACTTTTATGCAGCATGAAAATACTCAGTCCTTCCGCAAAGAATGGGAAGGCAAGTCTCTTTTCATATACCGATTATTTGGATGTTTTGCGTAAAGGAACAGAATTAGAGGTTGAAGGAAAAACTTGAAGAGTATGAAAATAATCCCGAAGTAATAGAATCTACCTGCCCCCCCAAAAAAATCTCTTTTTAGAACTTGACACCGTCAACTTTATGTGTTATATTGACAGTGTCAACATTAAAAGGAGGCGACATGCAGAAAGAAGAAAGCACTTATCATCATGAAGACTTGAAATCGGAGCTTCTTGAGGCGGGAATCAGGCTTGTGTCGGAGGAGGGGTTTCAGGCTTTTTCATTGCGGAAACTGGCTCTTGAATGTAATGTGTCACATCAGGCGCCATACAGCCATTTTGAAAACAAGGAAAAGTTTCTGGAAGAGATGCAGAAATATATAACTGAAAAATTTTCGGCTGAGCTTCAGAAGACGATTACGGCTTGTTCAAAAAAAGCAAATCCCCTGGAAGAGCTTGGGAAAACTTATTTTTCTTTCTTTGTAGACAATCCAAATTACTATCACTTTTTGTTCGGAGAGGCTAACATCAGTCTTGATTTAACGAAGAATGCGGATTCAGAAAAAAATTACAGGCCCTATGAAATCTTCAAGGAACTTGTAAATCAGGTTTTAATCGCAAACAAAATCAAAGCGGCAAGGCGTAATGATGTTGTCATTTCCCTTTGGGCTTATATCCACGGACTCACGTCTCTTGCCACAATGAAAAACGTAAAATATGACTGCAACTGGAAGTCAAAGCTGCACGATTTTATAACTATTTTTAACTGCAAAGAATTAGATGGAGGAAAATCAGAATGAACATCATTTATTTTAGTGGAAACGGAAACACAAGGCACTGTATGGAAGTCTTGTCATCAACATTGGGTGGCGGAAAAATCGAATCAATTGAAAGTGAGAATGCAGTCCAGCTGATAAAAGATTCAAAAGAATTTATCTTGGCATACCCGGTACACTTCAGCAATATCCCCTTTATCGTAAAGGAGTTTATTCAGAAAAACAGTCGGCTTTTTGAAGGCAAAAATATTTTTCTGATTGCGACAATGGGTGGCTTTAGCGGAGACGGAAGCGGCTGCGGGGCAAGGCTCTTGAAAAAGTGCGGTGCAAAGATTCTGGGCGGCCTGCACCTGAGGATGCCCGATACTGTTGCTGATGTAAAACTGCTTAAAAGAGCTCCCGAGCAAAACAGGGCGATAATCAAAAATGCAGAGGAAAGATTATCCGCAGTTTCCAAACTCATTCAAAGCAAAAAATATCCGAAGGAAGGGCTTCATTTTTACAATCAGCTTGCAGGACTTTTTGGCCAGCGTCTATGGTTTAAGCAGGCCGCAAAAAAACACCGCCACGATTTTAAAGTAGATTCGGAAAAATGTTCAGGCTGCGGCTTATGCCAAAGACAGTGTCCCACACATTCAATTCAACTTGAAAATGGAAAGGCAAGGCTTACAGGCTCAAACTGCTCAATCTGTTACAGGTGCGTCAATTCCTGCCCACGACAGGCGGTGACGATTATTGGAAAACAAGTTTTGGAGCAGTGTCGGTTTGGAAATTACTAAAGCAAAGGGTTACCCGAGTGGGTAAATGATATTCCAGCACAAGATAGA
>JAFNQK010000192.1 GCA_017386165.1 Treponema sp. | reverse complement strand
GAATGATCTTTCTCTGTTCAGGAGTGGACTTATCCAGATGACCCAGGCCCAGCTCTGTCCAGTAGTGGTTGTATCCTGAGAGCATCATATAGTTTATGGGGGAGCCGCCCAGTTCGTCGATGCATCGGGATACTTACAAAAACAAACATAAGGGTGTTTACAAGGGCACCTGCTAAAAGCCACCAGTATGAAAAGCCAAGGGCTGTAATGCTTGCAAGGCCTATTCCCCACCACATAAGGATTTCACATGCATAATTTGGATGGCGCGATTTTTTCCATAAACCGGTTCTGATAAATCCGCCCTGTTTTGAATTACGGAATTTATGCATCTGAATATCTGCAATTCCCTGAAAAATGGCTGCGCAAAAACACAAGACAATAAAAATAATGCAGAGTGGATTGAATGCGGCCTGCATGTAGGTTGCTGTTACAGCCGGCATTATGCAGAGGTATACTACACATGTTGGAAAAAGATGAATTCCTAAAAAATTAATCAGTAAATAAAACTTTTTAGTTTTTTCTTTAAGCATTACATATCGCCAGTCCTGGTATTCAAAATTCTTAAAGTTGTATGCCCAGTTAATTGTAAGTCTCAATGCCCAAAATAAAACTGCAGCAAATAAAAGAATACTTAAAAGGTTTGCCTCACATTTATAGAGTGCGATTGCAAGAATTACAGGTGGCTGGACACTCCAGTAAGGGTCGTATACAGATGCATTGTTAAAAATCAGGCTAAAAATGAAAACTACAATGGTTGCAGCTACATCTGCCAGAAAAATAGAAAGCGCCCAGTTAAGTCCGCCTTCTTGTGAAAATAAAGTACTTGTTGAAAAGAAGTTGTAGGAAATCAGTCCAACTATTGCTGCAAGAATGTAAATTAGTGTAATGATTCCAAGATTTACAAAACGATTTTTTATCATAAATTACTCCCTTGATAAATTAACGGTGATTTTTACCCCGCTGGATAAAATCCATTCCTTTTAACTGTTTGCCTGTAGGTCTGGATTTTTTCTGCTGGTTTAATTCTTTATAAATGTCTGTCTGCTTTTTTTCGTGTTTTTTGGATTCCTGCCATACAGGGGTGTTGTGATTTCCTGTTCCATTTTCTACGCATTCAAGCCATTCTTTTGGTTCTGGAACTTCAAATTTGAGGTGTTCACCTGTAAAAGGATGGTCAAATTCCAGGGTGCGGGCGTGGAGTGCCAGTCTGAAAAATGGATCTGTCTTGGCGCGGTAATTTTCGTCACCTGCAAGAGGATATCCTTTTGATGCAAGATGGGCCCTGATCTGATTTTTTCGGCCTGTGTCGAGGCTTAATTCAAACAGGGTATGTCTTTTTCCACGGGCAATGACCTTAAAATGGGTGCGGGCACTTATGGTTTTAAACTCTGCTTTACCATTTTTGACATTCAGATTTCTTTCATAAATTGACTGCATCTCATTATTTGCTTTTGAAGAAGCTTTTTTTGCGGTCTGAAGGGCGTTTGCATTTGGCTTGTCACCTTTTTTAGGAACAAAGCCTACATTGTAAGCGTTGTATGCAAGTTCGTCTTCGATAATTCCGTAATCAGGAAGAAAATCGTCTTTTGGATTTTCGGCAACAGCTCTGTAAAGGCGTTCTGTTACCATTTTGTGCCAGTTATCCATGATTTTTTTCTGGCTGGCTTCGTTTAATGCAAACATCATAACGCCGCTGGTTTCTCTGTCCAGTCTGTGAACAGTAAGGGGTTTGTGATTCTGGGACCAGGTTCCCTTTTTGCGCATTATCTGTTCAAGAGTATCCAGTGCGGTTCTGGTGTGACTTCCAGGATATGGAACGCTCAACATTCCTTCTGGTTTATATATAACGATTAAATCTTTGTCTTCGTATAAAATTTCGATTCTTTCTTTTCCAAAATCGCTTTTGTGTGCCATTTTGTATTCAGTACTTGCTTTCATTATTATCTTCCTAATCTGCATAAGAGTAGCATATTAATTGGCTTGTAAAAAGAGTTTTTACTGTTAAGTTTTTTAGTTATTATGTAAAATTATACTTGTTTATGAGTATTTCAAAAAAAAGTCTGAAAATATGTGTAATGGTTTTATTCTTTGTAGGGGCTCTGGACAGCGAGCAGTAAGCTCTTCTTTCATTTTATGGGGGAGTTAAAAGACCGTTTTGTTATTTCAAATCTTTATTTTTCTGACAAAGAGTTCATTGAAGAAGAGCTTTATAATGCTTTTATAAAAATCCTCCTGGGGCTGTCCTAAAAAAGGGCAGCCCTTTTCTATTCATAAAAAAAGGTCTCCCGAAAGGGGAGACCCTGTTGTATCAGCAGTTAAATCTATTTGTTCAAATATTCAACTACGAGCTGACCCATTTTCTTTGTACCAACGAGTTTTCCAGCAGCCTTTACTTCGTCGATGTGGCTACCAGCGATATCACCTGTACGCCATCCAGCGTCAAGAACATCGTTTACAGCCTTTTCAACAGCCTTAGCTTCTGTTTCAAGACCAAAGCTGTAGCGCAAAAGCATAGCAGCAGAAAGGATTGTAGCCAATGGGTTAGCCAAATCTTTTCCTGCAATATCAGGAGCAGAACCGTGGATTGGTTCATAAAGTCCAGGACCTTTTCCATCTCCCAAAGAAGCAGAAGCGAGCATACCGATAGAACCAGTAATCTGGCTAGCTTCGTCAGAAAGGATATCACCAAACATGTTACTTGTAGCAATAACGTCAAACTGGCGTGGGTTACGAACAAGCTGCATAGAAGCGTTGTCGATGTAAAGGTAAGAAAGAGTTACTTCTGGGTAGTCCTTTTTTACGTCTTCTGCAACGCGTCTCCAGAGCTGTGAAGAGTTAAGGATGTTAGCCTTATCTACAACGCAGAGTCTCTTCTGGCGTTTCATAGCATATTCAAAGCCCATGCGAACGATGCGTTCAATTTCTGGGCGTGTATACTTTTCTGTATCCCATGCAGTATTCTGGTCTTCGCTTGTTCCGCGTTCACCAAAGTAGATACCACCAGTCAATTCACGAACGATAAGGATATCAAGACCGTCACCTACGATTTCGTCTTTAAGTGGACAAGCATCTTTGAGCTGTTTCCACATTACTGCAGGACGAAGGTTAGCAAATACCTTCATACCACCGCGCATACCGAGCAATGCTTTTTCTGGACGGATTTCAGAAGGAAGGTTATCCCATTTTGGACCACCAACAGCACCAAGCAAAGCTGCATCTGATTTAAGACAAATGTCAAGCTGTTCCTGTGGAAGTGGATGACCGAACTTATCGATAGCGCAACCACCAGCCAAAACGTTTGTGTAATTCCATTTGTGGCCGAATTTTTTTGCAACAGCGTCAAGAACGTTAACAGCTTCTGCAACTACATCAGGACCGATTCCATCACCAGGAATCAAGGCAATAGTCTTTTCCATTTATATTTCCTCTATTAAATAATTTTCTATTTACTTCGATTTTACCGAATTGTTTTGGTATGTTCAATTATACTTTTAATAGAAAGAAAACTCTTGTTTTTTTTGCTTGCCCATTTGTCATTTCAATTCTAAAATAGATTGTATGGAAGAAATTGTTGCTAAAAAAAATGGGCTATTATATACTCCAGATTTTAAAACTATAGTTGGAATCGATTCCTCTTCAAATGAATTTACCGGAAAAGTTCCGGCAGGTGCCAAGAGAATCGAAGAAGAAGCCTTTTCTTGTTGTGATTTAACTTTCATTGATCTGCCGGATTCTGTTACAGAAATCGGTGCAAATGCCTTTGGAAACAGTCCTAATCTTGAACGGGTACATCTTCCTGTTCATCTGGATGAGTTTCCGCCATATATGTTCTATTGCTGCAAAGCTTTAAAGGAAATCCCTTTCCGCGGAGGAATTAAGGTTCTTCCGGAATGTGTGGCATACGGCTGTTCAAGTGTTACGACAATCGTTCTTCCTAGTTCTGTTGAAAAAATCTGTGCAAATGCTTTTAGTAATTGTCAGAACCTCAGAGCGATTGTTCTTTCTTCTGACCTTAAAGAAGTAGAACCTGGAATCGTTGTTGACTGTCCTAACCTGAGTCACATCCGAATTCCAGAAGATAACGAAAATTTCCGTACCAATGATGATTGTACGGTTTTGTATAAAGTAAATCCTGATGGAACCGAGACTGCGGTGTTTGAAGTTCCTAAGCGTGCCAAAGTCAATATGCCGGGATTTAACGAACTTGCAGAAGATGAAAATCCGTCGATTATCGACTATGACGGATGTGAAGATGAAACTGAAGACGACACAATGCTTTTTGCTTCAGAAGAAGAAAAAAATACGATAAATGAGGGAGTTGCCATGGAGCAGGACGAAATTGTAAAAACAGAACAGGAAGAAACAGTAGAAATTTCCTTTAATGATGAACAGCTTGATTCTGAAAGCGCAATGGACTCTCTTTTGTCCTCGATTCTTGGTCAGAATAAAATGTACGATGTGGGAGATTTCTCAATCGAAGATATTCCAGAAGCATCAGAAGAAGAAAAAGAAAGTTCAGTTCTTGCTTCTTCTTCAGAAGATGAAGACCAGTCATTTGAATCTGTAGATACAGAAGCTTCTCAGGAAGCTCCGGATATCAGTTTTGAAGAAATACCTCAAGACGGTGAACCTGCTTTGGCAGATGAGTCAATTATTGTGGAAGAGCCAGTTGTTTCAGATGATACTGCTGTTGAAGAAACCCCTTCTGAAGAACCTGTAATGGAATTTGCATCAGAAGAAGCTCCTGCACAAGACACTCCTCTCGAAGAAGATGCCTTTGACTTCCCTGTTGAAAACAGTGTAGAAGACCGCCTTGCCGAAATCATGGCTCAGGGACAGATGTTTGGTGATGAAGTTTTTTCTATTAATGATATTCCAGAAGCAAGCGAACAGGAAATCGAATTATCTTGTCTTGAACCTAAAAATGATGATGGCATGGATCTTTCTGAACCAACTATGAAGGTTACTGTTGGTAAGGCTGCCGATGAAGCAACTATGGAAGAACGCCTCAACCAGATTATTGCGCAGGATAAAGAAGTAAGTGAATTCTCAATCATGGATATTCCTGTTGCATCAGAAGAAGAACTTGCCGCTGACCGCGTTTTGAACAGTGAAGAAGCATCTCCTGCTGCAGTAGTTCCTGATTCACTTGCAGAAGAACCTGAATTTGAACCTGTTGAGGAAATGATTGCAAGCTCTGAGAATCATATGTTTATGCAGAATCTTGCTTTTGAATCTTCAAAAGTTTTGCAGAAGAATACAGAAGTTATTTCTACTTCTAAAAGAAATCTTTATGTTTTTGCCGAAAGCCTTGTAAATTCAGAGATAGGAGAAACTTTCAGTCCTGCTTTGGAAAACTTGTGTAACCGCCTTGCAAAGATTCACGGATTTACAACGATCTACTATTTTAATGGAACTAGAATTGACACCGATAAATTCCGTTCTCAGCTTTCAGATTTTATGCGGGAAAAAGATGTAATCTACGCAACAAAATCCGATTATGTTTCGATGCTGCCAGAAGAAGTTCTTGATTTTGTAGCCTGCATCGGAATTGCTGTTGATAAGGAATCAATAGAAAATCAGGTCAAAAATGCAAACATGCAGACCTCTAACAAACTAAAACTGCTTGTCAAAGACGAGTAGAAATAAAAGAATGGGTTTTAAAAGCTTTGCTGTGATTTAAAAATTATGGCAAAGCTTTTTTATTTGTAGAAATAAAAGTATAAACTTACTATAATTCTACTTATTAATTGATTTTTATTTTCGAGGATGTAAAATGGCAAAAAAATCTGATAACGCATGCTGCGGAGTTGCTCGCGCTCCACACCGTTCATTGTATTATGCTTCAGGTTACACTGATGAAGAACTTGCACAGCCAATGGTTGGTATTATCTGTGCTAAAAACGAACTTATTCCTGGTCATATTGAACTTGATCGCATTGCAGAAGCTGTAAAGGCTGGTGTTCGTATGGCAGGCGGTACTCCAATTGAATTCCCTGCAATCGGTGTTTGTGACGGTATTGCTATGGGACACGAAGGAATGAAATATTCCCTTGTTACCCGCGAACTTATTGCTGACAGCGTTGAATGTGTTGCTAAGGCTCATCAGTTTGATGCCCTGGTTATGATTCCTAACTGTGATAAAATCGTTCCTGGTATGCTTATGGCTGCTGCCCGCCTTGATTTGCCAACTGTATTTGTATCAGGTGGTCCTATGATGCCTGGTCACCTTCCTGGAAACGACCCATCTAATCCATATTCTGGAAAAAATCTTTCCCTTACAGATATGTTTGAAGCAGTAGGAGGGCTGGCCGTAGGTAAGGTTACAGAAGCCCAGCTTAAGGAAATGGAACACCGTGCATGTCCGGGCTGTGGTGCATGTTCAGGAATGTTTACAGCAAACTCTATGAACTGTCTTACAGAAGTTCTTGGTCTTGGTCTTCCTGGAAACGGAACAATTCCTG
>JAFNQK010000191.1 GCA_017386165.1 Treponema sp. | reverse complement strand
CACCTAAAATCTGTCCAACGAGCTGAGTAGTACCACCTTTCTTATCACCGTTAACAAAAGAACCGATACCAAAACCAACAGCAAGGTTCAAACCAAAAGCGAGCCATGGATTCTTTTTTGAATCATCATAAAGATTCACTTTTTCTGCTTTTGACAAAGAGTCAGACTTGGTCAAGATAAGAGCCTTGTTATCAAAGAGGTCATCTTCAATTAAAGCTTTTACAGTAAAGTAATTGTCTGAGCTAGAAGAAGCTGTTTCCTGTGCAAAGAGAGCACTTCCTCCAACCATTGTAGCAATTGCTACAGCCAAAATCATTAATAATTTTTTCATAAGAAAAATCTCCTTTAGTTTAAATCTATCATTTAAATGGCTTAATCTCAATATTATTTTTGCCTTTAAAGCACTTATATTTTGAGTTGTATTTTTGTGCGTTTTTGGCAAAAAAGTCTATATCTGTGGCGTATGGACTAAATAGGTCATCGGGATAATAGTTTAAGCTGATGATTTGTTCTTTGCCGTCGGATTCCACCCGGCTAAAGGCCCCGTTTAGGATTATCAGATTCTGTGCTGTTAACAAAAGATTGTTTTTTTGTCTTGCGGTAAAAATATATTTAATAAACTCCAGCTGGATTTTTTCGATTTGGAGATGGTTTAATTCGTGGCACGAGTTGTTCTGGGTGTCTGCGTACTGAGGATGATTTTTTAAAAGCCAGTCGTAAAATTCTTTTAAGAAAATAGAAGGACGCATTTTGAGTCCGTGAATGATTGTATTAAACCAAGGAACGGCTCTTCCGTCATTGTAAAAAAGGTTGCAGGCAAGACTAAGTTTTCTTGCTTCCTGCAAATCCTTTGGAGAAAATTTAGTTGTTTTGGTAACATTGTAGGGCGGTTCTGGCTGCCACTCGAGGCCCAGGTCCTTTGCTTTTTCGTATAAGTCGGTTCCTGGGAGAACGCTGAGACAGAAGGTTTCAAGATTGTTTGGATAGAGATTTAAGGCAAAGTCGATGCTTCTCTTAAAGCCTTCAAGGGTGTCGCCGGGGAGACCGTAGATTAAATCAAAGCCGAAAATGGCACCGGTTTCATTGAGGTATCCGATATTGCGGGTAAAAAGCTTTTTGTCCAGGGTGCGGTTTACAAGCTTGAGAACTTCGGGGTCGGCACTCTGGAGTCCAAACTGAAGGGCACAAGGAATTTTCGTAAAGGCTCTGGCAAGTTCTCTGTCGATAAACTCGGCGCGGGCTTCAAAGTAAAAGAACATTCCCGGAGCTTTTTTGGCGATGAGATTTAATAATTCTGCAGCGCGTTTTTTATTTGCGTTGTAGGTCGGATCCAGAACAAAGACCTGGCTTATTTTCTTTCTATTAAACAGTTCTAGTTCTTGTTGTATACGCTCGAGTGGAAAATACTGAATCTTTTTTTCGCCCTTGGATTCATAGCAGTAGGAACACTTAAAAGGGCAGCCCCGGGCAAGCTCCCAGAGGGCACCGCCGTATTCTGCAACATCAAGGGTTCCGTCGAGGTATGGAGAAGAAAGCTTGTCCAGCTGGGGAGCCATGGCCCGCATACATTTGGCAGGGTTTTCTTCTCTGAGGAATTTAGGATTGTAAACTCCCTGAACCATGTTTTCGGGATTTATCTGGCCCTTTTCAAGCTCGCTGATTAAAAGAGGATTTGCAATTTCGCCGGCGCCACTAACGGTATAATCAAAACCGTTAAAGGCTGTTGGGTTTGCGGTTACTTCCGGCCCGCCTGCGATGGTGATAATTTCGGGATGGAGTTTTTTTAAAAGGGTGCTTACCTGTTCAAGTTCTGTGTGGTTCCAGACATAAACACTAAAAAGAACATATTTTGGCGTCCCTTGAGCAAGGAGCTTTTTTGTAATGTAGTCGATTTTGGATTCTTTTGGGGCGTCCAGGTAGCCTTTTTCTTCTTTGCTGACAGGAATGAGCTTTACTTCAAATTTGTTCTGGGTCAGAGGGTCGCTTTTTATGGCACTTGCAATGCAGGCGGCACCGAGAGGCAGTGCCTGAGGAGAAGTTTCTATTAAAAGGGTTGTTGCGACGATTAAAGGCTTCACTTATTTATCCTGTAAGAGTTTTTCCGCAATCTTCTGGGCAACTTTTTCTCCGTCCATGGCAGAACTTACGATTCCTCCGGAGTAGCCACTTCCTTCTCCGCATGGGTAGAGGCCCTTTAATGCAGATGATTCAAGGCTTTCTGTGTCGCGGACGATGCGTACAGGGGTGCTGGTTCTAGTTTCGCTTGCAATGAGAATTGCGTCCTGAGAGATAAAGCCCTTCATGTTCTTGTCAAAGTTGAAAAAGCCCTGCTCCAGTCGTTTTTCAATATGTTCCGGGAGCCACTGGTCCAGGCGGCTGGTGACGAGGCCTGGGGTGTATGAGCTTTTTGGGAGTTCTGCTGTGTCTTTGTGACTTAGAAAATCTGTCAGGCGCTGGGACGGGGCTTTCTGGCCGTCGCCCTGTTCCTTTGTTTTCTGTTCGAGCCAGGTACGGAACAAAAGACCTGCAAGTGCGGGAGTTCCTTTTTCTTCGGCCTGTTTGATGAAAGTTTCGGGAATGTCTTCTGGGCGGGTTTCTACAACAATTGCAGCGTTGGACCACTGGCTGTTTCGGCCGCTGGCACTCATTCCGTTTACCACAATCTGGTCAGGCGCGGTGCTGCTTGGAACAACAAATCCTCCCGGGCACATACAAAAGGAATAAACGCCTCGTTCTTCTACCTGGGTGACAAGTCTATATTCTGCGGCTGCCATTCCTTCTGTTTTTCCGTGGAACTGAATATTATCGATTAGGGTGCGTGGGTGTTCTACTCGGACACCCATGGCAAAGGTTTTTGCTTCAAGGGAAGAAGGGGCTTTGTGGGCGAGGAGCTCATAGATGTCGTTTGCGCTGTGACCGGTGGCAAGAATTACCGCCTCACCGCGCACTTCAAACTGTTCTCCGCTTGTAGTGTTACAGCAGACCGCGCCGCGAACCTTTTTTTCTTCTATAATAAAATCCACGCAGCGGGTATTAAAATAAAACTCGCCACCCATTTGAATGATAAAATCCCGCATGGCATTTATAACGCCAGGGAGCTTTTCGGTGCCGATGTGAGGATGGGCGTCCGTAAGGATTTTGGAATCCGCTCCAAAATGGGCAAAAATCTGAAGACTTTTGTTTATATTTCCTCGTTTGTTGCTTCGGGTGTAGAGCTTTCCGT
>JAFNQK010000003.1 GCA_017386165.1 Treponema sp. | reverse complement strand
TTTGGAGTATTTAATGTATCAATCCTATGTCTATATAGAAGCACGCATTCAGCTTGAACCAGTTGAATCAGTTTTTACTAAAGACCCTTCCACAGGAAAAATCTCAATCGCTCCAATCGTATTAAAAAACACCTTTACTCTGGCAAAAGCTCTGGGATGTCACATTCTTCCAATCTCAGATATTGAACATATAAGCGGAATCAGCACCGAGGCACCGGAACTCTCTGAGCTCACCGGCTACTCTGTAAAAATCGCCAACGGCGGCGTCATGAACCTGCTTTTTCACCGCCGCCCCAAGACCATTAAAATAGAAGAAATCCGCATCGAAGAAGACATGGGCCGTCTTACCCACGCCAACGGCAACACCCACATGGATTATTCCCGGGCCGGAAGTCCGAGCATCCGCATTAAAACTGCTTCAAGCTTTGAGCTTGGAGAAGAAATCCAGATGTTCCTTGAAGAACTCCGTCGCCTTACCCAGTACCTCCACATGGACAACAGCCTTTTAAAGGACGGTTCAATCCGCTGTAACGCCTATGTGGCCCTTTCCAAATACCCTGCAATGCCGGATTATTATGTAAAAGTTCGAAACCTAAACTCTTCCAACTTTGCACGCAAGGCTGTTAACCACGAGCTTACACGCCAGGAAAATATGCTCAGCGCCGGAGAACCAGTTCCTTCTGAAAGCCGCCTCTGGAACGAAGCTAAAAACTGCACAGAATTTTTCCAGGAACGAAATGTCCCTGCCCAGCAGTTTGAACGCCTTACTCCGCCACAAACCTTCCATCTCGAAGAATGGCTCAAAACCCTAGAAATTTCCACCAACTTTGAACTCCCTGAAGCACGCCGCCAGCGCTTTAAGAAAGAATACGGTGTAAGCCGCCTCCGTGCAGAATTCCTTTGCGACTACAAAGACCGGGCCGACTTTTTTGAAGAAGTTGTTTCCCAGGGAGCAACACCTTCTACAACCGCCCACTGGATTGCAAGTGAATTAACCCGACTCTTAAATAAAACTTCTTCTTCAATTTCTGCGTCAAAAATAACTACCCAGAATTTTGCATGGATAATGAAGAAGCTTGATTCTACCGAAATCCACAGCGCCACCGCAAAAAAACTCTTGCGTACAAGCTTTGAAACAGGTCACTCACCAGAAAAACTGATGAAAACCCTGAACATCACTGAACTTGGAACCGAACGGGACCTTCTCCCTTATGTTCGTCATGTACTGGAACAAAATCCAAACCAATGCAAAACCTTAAAAAACGGAGAAATGGCAAACTTGGAATTTTTAACCGGTCTTGTCATGAAAGAAACCAAGGGAAAAGCTGTTCCACAGGTTGTAAAACAACTCATCAAAAAAGAACTCTGCATCAGCGTTGTTTATGTAATCACAACCGGCGGTGCAATCTCTGCCGTCAGACACATGGACGGTTCAATTTATAGCGGGGATTCTTCCGTAGTAAAAACCATGGCCGAAAAAGTTTCTCCAGACGAACCAATCCAGGTAATCAGCGCCGGTCAATATTTGAGTGAAGAACTAGAACCCCGCAACTGGGCAACCCTCATCTCCGAAATCGCCAACCGCATCAACGCCGGCATTGCAAGCGGCATCGTCGTAACCCACGGAACCTACACCTTGAGCTACACCGCCGCACTTTTGTACTGGCTATTTAGCGATTCAGAAGTCCCAATCGTTATTACTGGCTCAAGCACCCTTCCTCTCGAAAGCCAGGAAGCAGAACTCAACCTCCAGCTTGCAATTCATACAGCAAAAAATCAGAAGAACGGTGTTTACGTTGTATACGGTGGAAAGGTTCTTTCGCCATTGAATCTGCACTTTGACCAGCCGGGAAGTTTCTGCAACTGGAACCTGAAGGTCCAGAAGCACATCGAAAGCGGTCCTATCGCAACCCAATTTGCCGGCATCGGTGAACTGGACCCTGAAGTTCTTTCACGGGTATTTACAGAAGCCAGCAGCAAGATGTTCCTGTGTCGCCTTTACCCTGGATTTAGAAGCGATATCTACAACAACATGCTTAAGTACTCGCCAATCAAATCGATTTTTCTTGAAATGTACGGAATCGGTTCCGGAAATATGAATGACACTGATTTCAGCCTAAAGCCGCTTCTTTTAGCCGGCAAGCAACACGGAATCCGCTTTTACTGTACAAGCCAGCAGAAAATCAATCTCGACTTTAGTCAATATGTAACCGCCCATGGCGTATGGCGTGAAGGCGCCGTTCCAATGGGCTACCTCACCACCGAAAGCGTAATCGCCCTCTACTTTGCCTGCTCTCTGGCCAGCGACAGCCAGCAAGAATTTGAAGAACTGATGGAACAGTACGCCGAAATGTATTCAGACTAAAATTATATTTTTTTGTTGAAATAACTTTTAAGAATTGTAATAATACACATGAATAAGGGGAGCTTGGTTCAACCTTGCTGAGAGTAGGCTATAGTGCCTTGACCCATAACCTGATTTGGATAATGCCAACGTAGGGAAACATTTCTATCTGCCGAAAGGCTCTTGCATTTTTCAAACAGGCAACTTTTTTATAAGAGGCTTGTTATGTTCTCAAAAATCTTTTCTAATGTGCGGGAAAAATGCCCGCTGATTCACAACATCACCAATTATGTCACTGTAAACGATGTGGCAAACATTCTTTTAGCTTGCGGTGGAAGTCCGATTATGAGCGACGACGAAGGCGAGGTGGAAGAAATCACTGCAATTTGCGGTGGTCTTAACATCAACATCGGAACGCTGAACAAGAATACGATTCCATCAATGTTCCTTGCTGGCATTAAGGCCAACGAACTTGGACACAAAGTGCTTCTGGATCCTGTTGGAGCCGGAGCGTCAGCTTTGCGCACCAAAACAGCCGTTGATTTACTCAAAAAAGTAAAATTCGATGTAATTCGTGGAAATATTTCTGAAATAAAGACTCTTGTCTTGGGAAGCGGAACTACAAAAGGCGTTGATGCCGATGTAAGCGATGCTGTAACCGATGAAAACCTTGAAAAATCAGTTGCATTTGTAAAGGATTTTGCCTCCAAAATGAACTGCGTAGTTGCAGTTACCGGCGCTATCGACCTTGTAAGCGACAGCCAAAAGTGCTATGTAATCCGAAACGGCCGCGCTGAAATGGGAAAAATCACCGGAACTGGCTGCCAGCTTAGCGGAATGACGGCAGCTTTTATCACTGCAAACCCGGACAATGTGCTTGAAGCCACGGCGGCCAGCGTTTGTGCAATGGGACTTGCAGGCGAAATCGCATGGTCAAAAATGAATGAAGGCGACGGAAATTCCACCTACAGAAACAGAATCATCGACGCCATCTTCAACATGACAGGCACAGAACTTGAAAAAGGCGCAAAATATGAAATCAGATAATTTTGTAGGCGAAACTTGCAAATCTAAGCAGGGCGTATTTGATCTTCGTTCAGCCCTTGTTCTATATGCCGTAACTGACCGTCACTGGACTGGTGAAAAAACTCTCCTTGAGCAGACCACAGACGCTTTGTGCGGTGGAGCCACCATGGTTCAGATCCGCGAAAAAGAACTTGGCGACGCTGAGTTTGAAAAAGAGGCTCTTGAACTTCAGAATCTTTGCAAGACTTTCAATGTTCCGTTTATCGTAAATGACAATGTAAAGCTTGCGGTAAAAATCGGTGCGGACGGCGTACATGTAGGTCAGGATGATATGAATGTGATCGAAGCGCGCAAGCTTCTTGGAGAAGAAAAAATCGTCGGAGTCAGCGCCCAGACTGTTGAAGAAGCAATCCTAGCCGAAAAACAGGGAGCAGACTATCTTGGAGTTGGTGCGGTTTTTCCGACCGGAAGCAAACTTGACGCAATAGAAGTTCCCCATGAAACATTAAAGGCCATTTGCAGTGCTGTAAAAATCCCTGTAGTCGCAATCGGTGGAATCACCAAGGATAATCTTGGAGAACTAAAGGGAACCGGCATTGCAGGAATTTCTGTAATCAGTGCATTGTACGCTCAAAAAGATATAAAGGCTGCGGCTGAAGACCTTAAAAAGCGGACTAGCGAAATGCTTACTGTGCAAGCTTAAAAATGGAACGCCCTTAAAAAACTGGAGAACAAATTGAAAAAAATCAAAGCTGCCATTTTTGATTTGGATGGAACGATTCTGGATTCAATGCCAATGTGGATGACTTGCGGCGAGCGATACATTTTATCGCTTGGAAAAAAGCCAGAAACCGGACTTGGGGAAAAGCTTCTTTCGCTTAGCATGAAGGAAGGTGCTGACTACCTGAGGAAAAACTATGGATTGAAGTTTTCAGACGAAGAAATTTATGCAGGAGTGGATGCAGTTCTTGAAAAATCCTATGCAAAAGAAGTTCAGTTTAAGAAAGGGGCAGCGGATTTTTTGCAAAAGCTCCGTGACAGCGGAACCAAAATCGCGTTGTGTACAAACACAGATAGAATCCTTTTTTCGAGGGCGCTTGAACGGCTAAACGCACAAAAATATTTTGATTTGATTTTTACCACCAGCGAAATGGGGGTAAGTAAGGCACATCGAAGGGCATTTTATTATGTCTGCCAGTCCTTGGGTTCCCGACCGGAAGAAACCTGGGTGTTTGAGGATGCTTTGTATTCAATTCAAACGGCTGCAAGGGCAGGCTTAAAAACCTGCGCAATTTACGACGTATCCTCGGAGAGAGATAGAGAACAAATCAAGGAATGCTGCACGGTATACTGCAAGGATTACGCAGAAATGGAAAGAACATTTTTCGGATGATATCAAATGATTTTTTCCTTTGAATAAAAATTGAACAAATTAAAAATCTTCTTGAGGGCACCGCCTGAAGATTAAATAAATTGTCACGCCGCGTTTAAAACTGCGGCGAAAGTGAGGACATTATGAAAACCGCATTGACAATCGCAGGAAGCGATTCGAGCGGAGGCGCCGGAATTCAAGCTGACATCAAGACCATGACTTGCAATGGCATTTACGCCATGAGCGCAATCACGGCATTGACGGCTCAGAATACAACCGGAGTCACCGCAATCATGGAAGTAAGCCCAGAATTCCTAAAAGAACAGATTAAGGATGTCGTAACGGACATTTTCCCGGATGCTGTAAAAACTGGAATGGTCTCATCTTCCGCACTTATCAAAGTTATCGCCCAATCAATCAAGGAATACGGGCTAAAAAACATCGTTGTTGACCCGGTAATGGTTGCAACTAGCGGCGCAAAGCTTATAAGCGATGAAGCAATCGAAACTCTCAAAAAGGAGCTTCTTCCACTTGCAACTGTAATTACGCCGAACATTCCGGAAGCAGAAGTTCTGTATGGAAGAAAAATATCAAGCGAGCAGGAAATGGAAGAAGCTGCACAAAAAATCAGTGCAGATTTCGGATGTGCGGTCCTGCTTAAGGGCGGCCACAACCTTAACGATGCAAATGATTTTCTATATGACGGAAAATCTGATTCATCCAGCGGAACCTGGTTCTACGGAAAAAAAATCAATAATCCAAATACTCACGGAACCGGTTGCACCCTTTCTAGTGCGATTGCCGCAAACCTTGCAAAAGGCTTTACGCTTTCAGAATCCGTAAAAAATGCAAAGGACTACATTAGCGGCGCGCTTGAAGCTATGCTTGATTTGGGACATGGGTCAGGCCCCCTTGCCCACAACTGGAATATTAATATAAAGGAAAAATAATGGAAAACAATATAAAAAAAGGGACAGGAGTTTTTTCTAACTCTCTTATTTGGTTCGGGGCGGCAGTTTCAATTGCCGAAATCCTTACGGGAACTTATTTTGCACCCCTAGGATTTGCAAAAGGTACTCTTGCAATTCTTATCGGACATTTAATTGGCTGTACCCTCCTTTTTTTTGCAGGTTATATCGGCGCTTTGTCAAAAAAATCTGCAATGGATTCTACTGCATTAAGTTTTGGCTCCATCGGGGCAAAATTCTTTGCTCTTTTGAATGTAATCCAGCTGGTGGGTTGGACAGGCATCATGATTTACGACAGCACTCTTTCTTTGAGCGGCATTTTTGAAAACGGAAAATGGATCTGGGCTCTTATTACGGGTGTTCTCATCATCGTATGGATTCTCTGTGGAATCACAAATATAGGAAAATTTAGTTTTGGTGTAATGATTGCACTTTTCATACTTACAATCGTCATGTGCAAAGTCGTCTTCTTTGGATCGGACAAACCTGCTTCGGAAATTACTTCTGAAATTGCAGAAGCGCTTTCCTTCGGACAGGCCATTGAACTTGCAGTTGCAATGCCTCTTTCATGGCTTCCGCTTATAAGCGACTACACAAAGGAAGCCGAAAAACCATTCGCAGCAACATTCGCTTCTAGCATCACTTACGGCGTAGTTTCCTGCTGGATGTACATAATCGGAATGGGGCTTGCAATCCTCACAAAAGAAACTGACATCGCAAAAATTATGGTTGCTGCCGGACTTGGAAAAACGGCTCTTGTGGTAATAATTCTTTCCACCGTTACGACTACATTCCTTGACGCATGGAGCTCAGCTGTTTCCTTCAAGACAATTTTCAACCGCATCCCAGAAAAGCTCATTGCGATTATTGTGACCGTAATCGGCACTATAGCAGCAATTCTTTTCCCTATGGATAACATCACGGAGTTTTTATATCTGATTGGTTCTGTCTTTGCACCGATGATTGCAATTCTTTTGGCAGACTTTTTTGTTCTTAAAAGAGATTATTCCAAAAATCGAGTCAAAGTTTCGCGCATCATTATTTGGATTTTTGGATTTATAGCCTACAAACTTTTAATGAATACAGACTTAGTCACAGGATGCACAGTTCCCGATATGATTCTGACCTTTGTTGCCACAATCATAGTCGGAAAATTTGAATCATCAAAAGAATAACCTTTTAGTTATTTGCCGGATGGATTATTCGACCTTGGTTTCAATCAAGTCACTCTGTACTTTTTCTACTGCACTTGGAGAAACCAATCGAATTGTTTCCATCTGGCTCTTATGACGGCTCTTAAGCAAGAGTGTTTTTTTCTCCTTCTGATATACATAACCAGAAGAGTTATATGTCTCAAAGCGATAGTCTGTACGGAACGGAATATCGTAGATGTAGATTGTCTGGAACTGATCAATACCGTCAACAATAATGTAGTGAGTATAAGAAAGAGGAAAGTCAACAGTGAGAGTGATTGTTCCTGCATTATCATTTTCGTATGCGATGTTAGAAGCACAAGTCCATGCCCAGACAGCTCTTCCTGCATTGAATGAAAGAACTTCAAAGTGTGGGTAGAAGGTGTTGTTGTGAACAATGATTGGATAAACATCGCTGAGAGTTCTCAAATCGAATGAACCTGATTCTTTGAGGTAAGAACTAACAATCAAACGACCGCCAGCCTGATATGCAGGATTTGCAGTAACTTTACCGTAACGGAGCAAAGCATCACCAGTCTGAACAGCCTGAACAACAGAAAGGAAGATTCCCTTTTCGCTGATAGAGATATTGTTATCATCGATAGCACAACTGGCCTGAATCTTTTCAACAGCCTTCTGTGCCCCTGCTCTCAAGAGATTTGCAAGTTCAGGATTCTTGTCAGCAAGTTCATCGTAAACTGTTAATACTGCAGTTGCCTGCTGAACTGTTCGTTCTGTATATTCAATTTCACTAGCACGCTTTAAGAGATTTGTAACTGCCGAGCTTCCCGGATGCATACACATATAATCAGCAATGTACTTAGTAGCAAATACATCAATTGTGCCGGCTTCGTTGCTCGCAGAAATGCTTTCTGCAATACCAGAAAGATGACGCTGCAAAGTTTCATTAACCTTAACGAGAGTATCAAAATAAGGTCCCGAAAGGAAGGTGCGGGTTGCGCTCTTCTTAAAGGTCTGTGGAACCGCATCGAGGGCTTCGTTGTATTTTCCTTTTTCTGCCATAGCTGCAACATAAGAAACAGCTTCCTGTTCTGAAACATTTGTAGAATCTGGAGAAACCTGACTGAACAAACTGATAAGATTAGACTTAAGGTTTTCAACTGTATTGATATAGTTAGATTCGTTTGCAGCATCCATTGCGATGATTGCATCAAAGCTGAATGAGCGAACTGCATCAAAGTAAGAATAAGAAGCAGAATTTTCACGTCTTGTGAGGGTAATTTTTGCATCGTCAATGTCAGAGGCGGTCAATTCCCATGAAAGTTTCTTATTCAAAAGCTGAAGTTTTTTATCCGAGTGATCTGTGATTGCAGTTCCGGCAGAAAGGCTATATGGAACAGAAACCGAGCTTACATTTTCCGGAAGTTTTGCTTCCATAACCATGTATGCCTTTGAAGACTCATCGCTGAGAGAATAAGAAATCGTAATTCCATTGGTAAAATTAAATTCACAGAGGAGCGGACTCTTCTTTTTCCATGAAACCAGATAAACCGGAACCATTCTGCCGGAGATAACAGCAGTTGCAGGGCGTTCATCACTACCTGCAAAGGAGATTCCGTTATACATGATATTGAATTTATTCTTGAGCGAATCGTCAGATTTTTCTGTAGAATTTGCGCTCAAAAGTGTAACGTGTAAACTTCCCAATTTTTCTGATATTATAGAATCATTCTTAAACTGAAAAACAAAAATGCCGACAATAATAACGGCGTAAACTAAAAGTAAGGCTAAGAACTTTCTTAAAGATTTTGCGAACATATAAAACATAGTTTAATCTATGGCGGTATGAATTTCAACCGCTTAAACCTTATGGAGTCATAACAAAAATGAACAAAAAATCATCCATCATTTCTTTATTCCTTTGCGTTTTTTTTGCATTTACACCACTTTTTGCACAAAATTCTGCAAGTATAGATTTTGTACAGAATCTGCAAAATAAACTTGAAACCGGAGATTTAAACGGAGCAATTGCTCTTTACGATACAATTCCATCAAGTCTCGCACAGGATGCAAACCTCAAGTTCTTAAAGGCTAGCCTTTTGATTTCTGCAAAACGCTTTGATGAAGCAAGTGCAATCACCTCAGAGCTTAAAGCCAATCCTGAAACTCAGAAAAATGCCCTTGAACTGGATGCCGAAATCGCTATGGCAAGCGGCAAAAAACAGAATCTTCAGAATACACTCAATCAGATTCTTGCAATCGACCCATACAATGCAACTGCAAACAATATTCTTGGTAACCAGCAGGCTCTCAAAAAGAAGTATAAGCTTGCTGCAAACTATTACCGCAAAACCCTTGTTAACGACCCTGAAAATATGGACGCCCTTTTTGGATTTGGTCAGATGACCTACTATCTTGGAGATCTTAAAACAAGCCACAAGCAGTTTGAAAAACTCCTTTCCATCGACCCAAACAATTCTCTTGGATGGGCTTACATGGGAAAACTCGCTGCCGATGATGAAAACTATCTCCAGGCCACAACTTATGTTCAGAAGGCAATTTCAATCGAATCGGATAACTATGAATTCTACATCGATTTGGGACAGTACAGCCGCTACCGTGGTAAATACGATGAAGCCGAAAAAGCCTGGACCCGCGCAATCGAACTCAATCCTGACTACTTTTTACCATATACTTATCGCGCAGGCCTCTACGACGAACAGAACCGTATTCAGGAAGCCGTAAGTGACTACCTCAAAGTTGTTGAAAAAAATCCTAAGTATTATTTTGCCTACGAAGAAATCGGTATTCTCTTCTTCCATCTTGGAAACTGGTCAGAATCCCGCAAATATTTTATAAAAGCCAATTCCGTAAGCAAACAGACTTCTTACCAGCTTATGATTCTTGCAACTTACCTCAAAGAAAAGAATACTTTTGAAGCAAAAAATTATGCCCAGCTCTGCATGAAAACTTTAGACCGCGCATCAATTGATTATCTGATGATAAGACTTTATCATGATCAGGGACCTATAAATGCAGAAAACGCTATCGCTAAAAAAATCGAAAGCGAAACAGACAAGAATAAAAAAGGCAAAATGACCTGGTATCTTGGTCTGTACTACGAACTCAAAGGTTCTGACAGAGTTGCCAACGAATATTATTCACAAGTAACAAAAATTCAAACTCCAATGTTCTTTGAATACCGTCTGGCAGAATGGGGATTATTAAAATGAGTCAGACTCAGACAGTTTTAGAATTAAATGGAAGAAAACTCACACTTATCGGAACAGCTCATGTTTCAGAAGAAAGTGTAAAAGAAGTTAGTCAGGCAATCAGAGAAATTAAACCTGACTGCGTTGCAATCGAGTTGGACGAAAAACGCTACGAATCAATCAAAAATCCGGAACAATTTCGGGATCTGGACCTTGTAAAAGTTTTTAAAAGCAAACAAATCTGGCTCATGCTTGCAAACCTGGTTCTCTCTTCTTTTCAGAAAAGAATGGGCGTTAATGTTGGTGTAAAACCCGGCGACGAAATGGTCAGCGCCATGAACACCGCAGAAGAACTTGGCATTCCGTGTGCAATGGTAGACCGCCCGATTCAGATTACATTCAAGAGAGCCTGGGCCAAGAATAATTTCTGGGGAAAATGCAAGCTCATCAGCGCTCTCCTTGCAAGTGCTCTCAGCAAAGAAGAAGTTTCAAGCGAAGAAATCGAAAAGCTCAAAACAAAAAGCGAGATGGATTCTATGATGAATGATCTTGCTGACTTTATGCCAACTGTAAAAAAAGTTTTGATAGATGAACGGGACCAGTTCCTTGCCAGTCACATCTGGGACGCTAAAGGTGACAGCATTGTAGCTGTCCTTGGTGCAGGGCATATTCCTGGAGTTACTGCACACTTAAATGCCATCGCCCAGGGGACAGAAACCACCGACACCACAGAAATCAGCGAAATTCCTGCTAAAACTATAGGTTCAAAAATTGCAGCATGGATTATTCCGATTGCAATCGTTGCCCTCATCGTTCTAGGCTTTGTTTATGGCGGCAAAAAAATCGGTACCGACATGGTTTTCACCTGGATTTTGTGGAACAGTGCCCTGGCCGCAATTGCAACAGCTCTGGCAGCAGCTCATCCCCTTACAATTCTTACAAGCTTTGTATCAGCTCCAATAACTTCGCTGTGTCCTTTTATCGGAGTAGGCTTTGTAGCAGGATTTGTTCAGGCAATAATCTGCAAACCAAAAGTAAAAGATATGGAAACTTTAAGAGATGACACCAATTCCCTTAAGGGCTGGTATAAAAACAGAATCTTAAGGGTTTTCCTTGTTCTTATTTTATCAACCATCGGTAGTTCAATCGGTACCTTTACTGCAGGTGCCGGAATCTTAACTACAATCCATTCTTTGTTTGCTCCAAAAGCATAACAAAATATTACTTTAAAACACGCTATGTTTAAGTAACATCAGGCGTGTTTTTTTATTTACAATATGTTTATGAAAAAGAAATTCTTATTCTGCTTATTTATTTCTATATTCTCAGTTTGGGCCGAACCTTCTCTCCAAGGCTATCTCGAAAATGACCTGGAACTCCAAAAACTTGCACTGGAGGTTCAAAAAGCCAAGCTCTCCCTTCACCAGAACACAATCGAAAATGGAATCGATATTTCTCTTTCAACCGGAAAGGCATCGTTTCAGTTTTTAGAAAACGGAACAAAAATTTCCCTCAAACCAAATGCTACCCTTTCTATTCCTCAGGCTAGCAATCTCTCAATCACTGGCTCAAGCGAAATTTCAATAGATACAACTCAGAGCACAATCAAGGACACTTCAATCGGATTAAGTGTCGATATCATAAGCGGCTCATCAATTACCCGTAAAATCAGCAAACTCAAGGCCAAACGCACACTTTTGACTGCCAAACGCAATCTCCAGAACCGTGCTCTCAAGGCAGAAAAAGAATATTACACAGAACTTAAAACTCTCTACAATACCGCCATAAGCATTATCACAACTCAAAACGACCTCTACGACCACAAAATTGCCTTTCAGGAAATTCAGGCAAAGGGATATTCTAAAACTTCATCTAAATACCGTCAGGCAGAAATGAAGGTTCTTTCCGATCAGCACGAAGTTGAAACAAAAATCCGCCAGTTGGGTCACGACTGTGCAGTTTTTGCAACCAAATGTAACACAACTTTTGACACCGACCAGCATCCAAAGACTTTCCTTCCTTCATCAATCCCTCAGGTTGAAGCAATCAACATTACAGATTTTGCCCAGACCTGTTACACAAAGATTGAAGAAGCAACCTACGACCAGACCATCGCAGAACTGGAACGCCAGGCAAATAAAAACTTTACCCTGAGCGCTGGAGCCGGATACACCTTTAATAATTCCTCTGCCAAAAGCTCAACAGAAAGCCTTGAAGACACCGTAAACATCACTGCAACAACCAGTTTATACGGCCTAAACCTCACCTCCGGAGTAAGCTTTCCAGTAACCGGCGATATTTACAGTCCGGTTTACAGTCTTTCTGCTTCTATTAATCCAAGCACCTTTCTTACTTCTACCATAACCAAGAAAACCAACGACTTGACCCGCCGCCAGGAACAAATCGCCATCGTTTCTGCCATCGACGAATACAAAACCAGCGTCGTAGACAAACAGAACGAACTTGCAGACATTCTCTGGTCCAAAGAAACCAATACACAAACCTACGATATGTACAAAACCCTGGCAGACGATATGCACAAATATCTAGAAGCCGGAATCATCACTGAAAGCGAATACTTAAGCGCCTTTTCAAACAAGGAATCTTACCGCATTAAACTTCTTCTGGACGATATAAACCTGATTATATACAACAACGAAACCAAACTCCTCTTTTACAGAGATGAAGAAATACAGGATAACTAATTATGAAAAAAATCCATCTTTCACGAAAAATTAAAATTCTCTTAATCAGTGCCGCAGCCCTCCTGGTCATAATGCTTGCACTCGTACTCACCAAGCTTATTATTTCTTCCAGCCAAAAAGAAAATGTTACTTATACCGTAAAATCCGAAGAATACGAAAATGTCATTGAAATCGCCGGAACCATCAGTGCCGCCGAAGAACAAACCCTTCAGGCTCTGAGCGACGGAACTGTTCTCGGAGTTTATGTAAAAAAAGGCGACAAAATAAAAAAAGGCGACTTAATCATCCAGCTGGATGACACAGAACAAAAATACAATCTTGCCGACATCAACAATCAGATTACCACAGCCAAAATCTCCGGCTCTAAAAAAGAACTGGAACTTTTGCAGACAAAGCGCATTTCAATTCTTCAGAAAGTAGAAAACCGAAAAGTAGTTGCAACTTTTAACGGAATTATTGCCGACCTGGATGTTGCCGTAGGCGATTACATGGAAGCAAAAGACAGTGTTGGAACCCTCATCAATGTAGATTACCTTACTGCAGACGTTGAAGTTGCAGAAACCGATGTAAGCAAGCTCAAGGTCGGTCAAAAAGTTGAATTTACTTTCCCGGCATACACATCTGATAAAGTCTACGGCTATGTAGTAAGCTGGCCTGCCATCGGCGAAATTACCAGCCGAGGTGCCTCTGTCGTAAATGCAAAAGTCAGAATTGACGAATACCCTGCAGAAATCTTACCAAACTTTTCTTTTACAGGAAAAATTCAGATTACCCAGCCGGAAACAAACCTCATTGTAGAACGCTACGCAGTAGGCTTCTCAGAAGGCAAAGCCTTTGTTGAACTTGCAAAAAATAACCAGAAAATAGAAGTCAAAGTCCGCCCTTACAACAAGGAATACATGAAAATTCTTGAAGGCCTCAGCGGTGGCGAAGTCCTAAAAGCCCAGTCACAACCAAAAAAGAGCGGAATGAACAAGAAAAATCCTAACTCCGGCAAAAAGGACAGCAGCAAAAAAGATGACAGCCGCGGAATGCCGATGGGAGCCGGTGGCCCTCCACCAGGAGGATTTTAGACTATGAGCCAGACTGTAATCCGAATGCAGGATGTTAACCGTTCCTATCAAATGGGAGAAAACACCGTACATGCCCTTAGAGGAATTTCTTTCAGCATAGACCAGGGAGAATTTGTTTCTATTATGGGTCCAAGTGGCAGCGGCAAATCCACCTGCATGAACATGATTGGATGCCTCGACCGCCCCACAAGCGGTATTGTCGAAATCGGCGGCAAACAGACTGCCAAAATGACTGAAAAAGAACTTGCAGTGTTGCGAAATAAAACCATCGGCTTTGTTTTTCAGCAGTATCATCTTCTATCAAGTCTAAACGTACTTGAAAATGTAATGCTACCTTTGAGATACCAGGGAATTGAGCGTCACAAACGGGCAGATTTAGCAAAAGAAGCACTTGCTCTGGTAGGACTTGAAGACCGCATAAACCACCGCCCTCATGAACTATCCGGAGGACAAAAGCAGCGTGTCGCAATCGCCCGGGCAATGGTCACAAAACCGCAGATAATCCTTGCCGATGAACCGACAGGAGCCCTGGACAGCAAAACAGGTCTTGCGGTAATGCAGCTTTTTAAAGAAATTAATGCCAGCGGCACAACAATTGTAATCGTTACTCACGACAGCGGAATCGGTGCCAGCACCAAAAGATGCATCAGAATCCTGGACGGCAAAATCCAGTCAGACGGAGAAAACCATGTTTGAAGACTTTTTAAACGCCCTGCAGAATTTTCGCCGCAATAAAACCCGCACCCTTCTCTCTCTTTTAGGTGTAATCATTGGTGTCGCATCCGTAATCGTCATCACCAGCATGGGAAAAAGCTCTACCCAGGAAATCAAGGACACCTTTGGTTCCTCAGGTCTGGATGTGGTAAGCGTAAACTCCGGCTTTATGAGAAGAAAACGCAATTCTGTTGAAATGCAGTTCAGCGAAACCTTTAGAGAAAACCTCTACGACAATGTAAGAAACATCAAAAAGGTCTGGTATAAAAACAGTTTGAGTTCAACTATTTCCTACGGAGACACCAGCTCCACCACAAACTGTACCGCAGTAGAATACGGCTACCTGGAAATGTACGGGCTTGCCCTTTCCAGCGGACGATACTTTACCGTCACAGAAGATGTAGAAGGCCTCCAGAAAATCATCCTGGGTAGTGAAATTGCCACCGCCCTTTTTCCGGACGGAAATGCAGTGGGAAAACAGGTTCTCGTTACCTGCAGCAAAGTCTCATACAACTTTGAAGTCATCGGTGTCTTAAAAGAACAAAACTCCGGTATGGAATCCAGCACAAACAGCGCATATGTTACCCGAGGATTTTACGCAAAAAAAATCACCCCAAACCCAATTGCAAGCGGTGTTATGGTTCAGGCAACTTCTCCGTCTCACGCAACAGGACTCGTAACCGATATTACAGAATACATTACCAGCATCACTGGGACACAGTACTCCGTAAACGTTACCTCGATGCAGACAATGATTGAACAGATGGACTCCATCACCACAACCTTAAGCCTTATGCTTTCTGCAATTGCCGCAATTTCCCTTTTGGTTGGCGGTATCGGAATTATGAATATCATGATTGTAACGGTAACAGAACGCCGTCAGGAAATAGGAATCCGCAAAGCTTTAGGAGCAAGCCCTCGGGACATCAGAAGGCAGTTCCTGGTAGAATCCGCTTCTATCACTCTGCTAGGAGGAATCGCCGGAATTATCCTCGGCATTTCAATCAGCCTTGCAGTTGAGTATATAAAAAGTCAGGCCTTTGTAATAAGTACAACGGCCTGCTTTATCAGTTTTGGATTTTCTGTTGCTGTAGGAATTATCTTTGGACTAAGCCCTGCAATCAAAGCGGCAAAGCTTGATCCTGTAATTGCCCTTTCTGGAGAGTAAGCTCTTCGCCACCACAACGAATAGGGTATTAATAACCATCACTCATAGCGCGGTTATTATCTTTGATACAAAGTTCATCGTAAACAAGACTGCGCTTTCTCAGTTCCTGCTTGCGTTCGTTAGGGAACGGCATATTGCGCCAGAAGATACCGCGAACTTCCTTATCAAGACGCTGTACCCCTTCGCTTTCCTTGGTCATCCAGAGAACATAATCTTCAATAAAGAATGCCTTGAGGTCACCTTTGAGCTTGAGGCGGTCGATGTGCTGGTAGTACTGACCGGTAAGACCTTCTTCCATCCAGTAGTAACTTGCCTTTTCCTTGGCAACCTGCCATCTCAAATCTGCAACTGCAGTAAGAACAGCAATCTTGAGGTCGCGAGGATACATCGGAATAACGATACGTCCGCGGCTGGTTACACGATTGTAACGGTCAAATGGTTCCCAGCAGAATCCACGGTCACCGTAAGTTGGAATCAACAAAACATAAGGTGGAATTCGGTTTGGAACATTTTTATGAATACGACAGAAGGCACCCGGGTCGATTGATTCTACCCAGCGGAGAATGTCGAGAACATTTTCACGGGTACCAGTACCACGCTCTGTACAATGGAAAAATTCCCGGGTAAAAAGCGGAAACTGATTTCCCTGACGACCAACGGTCATCTTTGCCATCTGACGAACAGTTTCAAATTCAGTATTAACAGCCTGAGCATCTGCAGCAACCGGCTGACCTCCAGTTTCTGCAAGCTTGTTTTCTACGCTGTTAAAGCTTCCTTTTGCCTCAGTAAACTCTTTAAGACACTTTGAAAGCTCTTTATTATTTTTAGAAAGTCTGTGAAGACGGTCTGTAATCTCACTGAACAATTTCTGTTGAAGTTCTGTCAGTTCTGATTTGTGAGGTTCCATTCCCGGAATCGGATGGTGTTCACACAATTCATCAACACGAGCCTTAAGCTCAGTTTCAAGCATGGTTCGTTCATTTTCTTTTATGTTGAGAAGGTTTTCTGCAGCCTGTAATTTACCACTATTTTTAGACTGAAGCTGCTGCAGACGAGACTGTTCAAACTGTACAGCTTCTTCTGGAGTAGCAGCCTTGTGTCGCTCGCGTTTTTCATCGGTTGCAGAGTTTGTCATCTTGCCTTTTGCAATCTCGGAAAACCATTCGTCCACGTACATTACAGCTTCGCCGGAATTATTTTCTATAAAGATTTTAGAAAAGTATTCTTTCTGTTCAGGACGGAACAAAGAAGGAAGCAAAACTCCAAATCGACAGAGCATTTTTTTAGGAAGAGGCAAATTAGAATCTGCCATCTTTGGAGCAAGGCCTCTCAAAAATTCCCAGTAAGCAGAAATAATCTGCTGACGATAAACTGTTCGGTCTTTTGGATCCTGACAGGTCAGATATTTTGAAAGAACTGCATGAATACGCTTAGCATAATCATTTTCACCTGTCAGGGCAGTTTTATAATAAGAAGTGTCATCAAAAACTTTTGTCGGAGTATCACTTAAAAAATTAGTAATTTCCGCAAATTCATGAACACTTAAATCTACATTGTGGATTGATTTTGGACCAGACGCAGCAGGTGCACCTTTTTTTTCAAACAGATTATTTTTAGATGCAAAGGAGTTCATATCAAATTTCTTGTCACTTTCAAATTCCGTGATAGAAATTTCTTCATGTCCCGAAGAATCTGCCGGAGCACTATTTAAAAGAGCAGCAATTGAAGGATCTAATTCGTCACTCATGTTTACCTCGGATTCCAAAAAAATGTACTTACTATTATATATCAGAAATCAATATAATGGAAATATTAAAGTAAAAAGATAATGTTCAAACCAGCCTCTTCAACACTGTTTTACTCGGCGGAATTTTTCTTGTTCTTTTTGCGTTGAATTGCGCCAACAATTGCAGGATAGCCCGCTACAACAACGAAATAAACAAGGAAATGCTTTACAAAGTAATAAACAAAAAGGTTAGGCATAAACGGTTTAATAAAATAAGATGAACCGAACAAGAACACACTCACAAGAAGAACTCCGCACACTGTACGGATAATTCTCATAACAATTGATCCTTCTGTTTCAAACTTGATCCATCGTTTTTCAATTACCCAGCCCCACAAAACAGCTACAAAAGAACCTGCTGCCGAAAAGTAGTCATTCTTCATTTTTTCAGGATCTACAACAAGTGAGCCGTCGGCATTGTAGTCCATTGGATAAGCCTTCAACAAAAGGAAAATTGAAGAAATAATTACGAGTAAAGTTCCCACACCGGCAATGATTAAATCACGGCAGTTTCCTTCTTCGCCTTTCTGTTCCCATTTTAAGAGCAAGTCAGTCAAGTAAATTACTACAAATCCTACAAGGAGCCCTACAAGTACATCCTGAGGAGTATGAACACTTAAAAAGTTTCGTGAAAAAGCAACTACTACAATCACAAGGGCACACAAAATGATTGCCCAGAGCCATTTGTGATTTTTTTCTTCTTTATTTTTCTGAATAAGAGAATAACCAAGAGTTCCGTAAATACCAACAGCAGTCATTGTATGGCCACTTGGGAAGGAATAACCGGTTGCACCAGCCTGAGCCTTTGGTGGAGGTTGAATTCTGGAATCCCGAATCCACGGACGGTATGCACAAACACAAAGTTTAATTACGTTATTTACGAACAAACCAAATGTTTGTGAAAAGAGAATAAATAATCCCATGCGTTTATTAACGCACCAGTAAAGCACACAAACAAGAAGAATAGTTGCAGGATTAAACGGAATGTCTGTCAGTGTAGAAAAAATGCCTTCTACTACCAGTCCGCACTTCTGTCTAAAAGTCTGAAGCAACAAAAGATAATTTATATCCATACTGATATTCTAAGTCTCAATATGGTATTTTGCAAATCATTTTATAACAAATTTTTAATAAATTGTGCTGGTAAAATAAAAACCTTCTGAATCTTGTGCGATTGTTACAACAGTAGGATTTCCCACAAGAAGATAATACTCGTCTGTTTCATGTCCCACATTGTGCGTATCGTTTCGCCAGTGAACAAGCTCATCATTTACAAGAACTCTGTAATAGTCATCACTGGTGGCACTGGTTTTTACTTTCTGTCCGCTACCAACGCTATATGAGCAAGTAATCGGTCCATATTTAATAGAAGTAGCTGTCGCAGGATCTTCTTCAATAGTAACATTTACAGCTTGAGAAGTATTATTCTGAACAAAAACATATATCCAGTCCTGGTAGACCTTACATGAACTAAAAGCAAAACTGATTACGCTAAGAAGTAAAATATATACAAGTTTTTTAGTTTTCATTTGGCCACAAGTCTCCTGTTCGTATGTCTGCGTTTGCTAAATATGCTCCGTAAATTTTTGTCTCGTCACTAATTGATTCATAGGAATCAAAATTATCGTTACCGATCGTTATATATTTATCTTTGCCAATTTGCCATGCGGGTTGAGACCAGCTTTTAGAATTTGGTTCTCCAAAATGAGCAACAAATTCCAGATAGTTCTGATTACCATTTAAGAAAACTTTTACAGCCTCTTCTGAAACCTTATTAGGACGGATAATTTCTTCTTCCGGTTTAAAACATTGTATATCTCCATTAATCCGTCTTACTTCCTGATACCCCTCCGGAAGATCCGATGGACTGGCTGTTTCTACAATAATTGCCTTGTTATTATCAAAATTAGTTTCAGAGTAATAATTAAAGTAAGCTTCTCTGTACTTATCAAAAACGCAGATATATTCAAAGCCTTCGTTTCTTGGATAGTAATCATCGAGATACTTAATAGTAAAAGAAATTTGATACATCGAGTCGTCACTTGATATAAAAACCCAGTTAGAACTGGTTGTAGCTACATACTTGCCGCCACCAGACAGACTTGATGAATCAATCCATTCTTTTGGACAAGGATTTTCAAGTTCGCCAGTAAAAATATCTACAAGAGCCTGAACATCCTGGTCTGTATATTTATCTCTAACCTCATAGGAAAGAAGAGCTTTTACTTTATCTGTATCTTTTTTATTTATAGCTTCCAAAAGCTTAGGTATATACAAATTAATAGCATCGTCTTCATGTAATTCACCTAAACGGCTATACGCTTGTCTATATAAGTCGTTAAACAATCCTGAACAGGATGAAAAAGAAAAAATGAGTGCTAAAACCAGGATGTAAAATAATGTTTTCTTCATATCGATACCTATTCTTTTTTTGATTTTCCAAGCAGTGTAAAATTCTGAGCAGGACTTGCAAAGGCAATTCCGCTTCCGGGATTTGCAAGACACGGCAAATTCTGAATTGCACTGATAATATCGTTGGCCTTTTGATTTTCAGCCACAATCAAAATCATATCCTTTTCTGGGACAATTTCAAGACCAAAGAACTTTTCGTCTCCAGGCTTTGCAGTTCCACGGGCACTTAAAATTGTACCGCCGGTAGCACCTGCCTTACGAGCTGCATCCATTGCATCATCTGCGTAGCCTTTATTTACGATTACAGTAATCAATTTATGTGTTGTACTTTCATTCATTTTTGACTCCTCCTGTTCATTGATTCCTGTCTTTATAAAATCAGTAACAGGAACAGAAAATAAAACTCCAAAGGGCTGTTTTTTTTCAAGACTGGCATTAATCATCGCATCCGACAAAACCTGAACCTGATCCTCAGGGGCAACAACATACACCAGATCCTTTGCAGAATCTCCAAAACCGAGAATCTGCAAAAAGGTGTTGGCTGCAGTTCCGCGTCCACGAGTGATACTAGCCCCTCGCGCCCCGGCCTGGTTTGCCGCATTGGTCAACAGTTCTGCATAATTACGGGGAACAATTCCAATTATCAGCTGATAAGAACTCACTTTTGCACCTCCGGTGTCTGCACATTTTCTATTTTATTAGCCTTTTTCTTGCGGCTAAACATAATTCCTAATATTTGGATGGCAATCAGCGGAGTCATAGCAACCAGGGCAATTACACCAAAAGAATCGGTATTGCCGCCGCAGGCCTGACTTGCACCAATAGTAAATGAAAGAACAAAGGTGCTGGTAATAGGCCCGGATGCAACTCCACCGGAGTCAAAGGCAATGGCCGTAAAAAGCCGCGGGCTAAAAATCATAAGTCCAAGTGCAAGTGCATAACCAGGAACAAGGATTTTCATCAGATTAAATCCATACAAAGCCCTAAGCATTGCAAGCCCTATGGCGATTGCAGCCCCTACACTCAAAAAGACCAGCATAAGCTTGCGTTTGATTGTACCACCGCTTAAAGTTTCTACCTGTTCAGTCAAAACCCATACAGCCGGCTCTGCGCAAACAACAACTGCACCAAGAACAAAACCTGTACAAATCAAAAGTACCTTCCAGCCGGCACCAAGACTGCTGGCTTTTGTGCCTAAAACAAGCCCAAGTTCTCGTCCGGCAGCCATAAATCCGCCGTTAACCCCAACCAGAAAGATTGTGAGCCCTAAAAAAGCCCACACAAGACCCACAGAAATACGGGCAAGCTGTTTAGGAGGAAGTTTTAATAAAGTGATTTGAAAAACTATAAACATCCCCACAAGAGGAAGCATGGAAATCATTGCTTCTTTTGCAACATGTGGTAAGATTTGAATAAAAATTCCAAGACCGGTTTCTGTAGAAGCTGCCGCCTGTGTCTGCACACCTGCATCCAGAATGCCCTTAGAATTTAAAATTACACCATAAAGAAGAACTGCAAGCACTGGCCCTACAGAAGTAATTCCCGTAAGACCAAAATCATCTGATCCGTCACTGTTTTTTTTACTGCCTGAGCGAACTTTACTTACACCCACACCAAGAGCAAGAATAAAAGGAACCGTCATCGGCCCGGTGGTAGCTCCACCAGAATCAAAGGCAACCCCTCTAAAACTCGAAGGAGCCAGAAATGCCAGTACAAAAACAAGAATATAACAAACCAAAAGGACTATTTTAATCGGCAACTGCAGCACAGTTTTTAAAAGGCCAATCATAATAAAAAGTGCAACCCCAAATGCAATCATGTACACCAAGTGACTCTTATTCACTGCCTTAAACACAGAATGAATCTGATCGCCGAATACCTGAATATCCGGTTCTGCAACAGTTACAAGAAATCCGATTACAAAAGATACCGCCAGCAAAAGAACAAGATTGCGTTTTGCAACCAGGCTGGCACCTGTTCTTTCTCCGATTGGCTGAATACCGATATCAACGCCCATTAAAAAAGCAGTGAGCCCGAGAATGAGGAGAACACCGCCAATCAAAAAGCGTACAGTGAGCATTGTCCCGATTGGAGCCACGGTCAGGGATAATATCAAAACTATCGCCATAACCGGCACAACTGAGAAAATCGTCTCCTTTAGCTTGTTTAAAAAGTTCATTTAGCTCTCTATACGCCTGTTCTGATTATGCGTCTGCAAAAACTTTTCCGTCATCAAGCTGGATACGGAGTTTTGTGTATTCAGAATGGAAATCGTTCTTGAGTCTGTCCAGATAACGCTTGCATTCCCATTTGCACATCGGTAAATCGTGCAAAAGGTAATTTCCGCAGGCTTCCGGACGGGTTGCAGGAACTTCATCCTGAGTCAAAATCCATTCAAGACATCGGATTGTAAGCTGTCTCATGTCTTCTACCGAATATTTTCCTGTCATGATAACATACATTCCAGTAAGACAGCCCATTGGTCCTACATAAACTACATCTTCCTTTACTTCCGAATTGCGGAACCAGGTTGCCATAAGATGTTCAATGCTGTGGATAGCGCCAGGACCGATTGCAGGTTCCTTGTTTGGTTCTGTAATACGCAAATCGTAAGTTGTAAAGCCTTTATCTTCGCGAGAAATATAGATTCCAGGCTTTAATCTTGTGTGATCAATTGTAAAACTCTGTATAACTTCCATTTATGTACCCCTTAAATTAAATCTGTTTCAAAAGTTCAAGCAATAATTCTGCACTGATGTGAGCAGCAGTATCTTCGTTAAAGGAATAAGTTGCTGTTGCAGTGTCATCTGCCATATCGCTGATTGCCCGCAAAATCAAGAATGGAATTTCGTTCAAATAACATGCATGAGCAATTGCTGCCCCTTCCATTTCTACACAAATCGGAGAGCAGATCTCTTTAATGTGATTTTTAACGGCTTTATCAGCGATAAACTGGTCACCAGTTGCAACGCGACCAACAACGAGCTTTCGTTCTGGTTCTTTATTTACATTTGCAAAAGCTGTTTTTGCCTTTTCGATTAAAGTTTCATCAGCCTTAAAGCAGCTGCAGCGCATCTGTGGAACTTCTGTAGGCTTATAACCAAACAAAACTGCATCCACATCGTGATAAACAGCATCGCTGGAAGCAACCATATCAAAAATTCTAAGTCCTCCGCCCATGGCACCTGCAATTCCTGTATTGATAATTGCATCTACACCAAACTGCAAAATCAGTCGCTGTGCACAGAGAGCTGCATTTACTTTACCGACTCCGCTTTTTACTACGATTACATTTTTTCCTGAGAGAGTTCCTTCATAGAAAGTAAGGTTTGCACCTGCAGTTTCTTTTACTTCACCATTTTTTTTCATTACGTCGCGAATAAGAGCGATTTCCGGCTCCATTGCACCGATAATTCCGATTTTATTCATTGTCTTTGTCCTTTTCTGCCTGTACAGAAGTCTTTTTTGCCTTTTCATCCTGAACTGTCATAATGATGAAAGAAATTATAAGAAGAATACCGCAAACAACAACTGCACTGTCTGCAACATTAAAAGTAGGCCAGCGTTTCATTCCAAAGAGAGTGAACTTAACATCGATAAAATCGACTACACCTTCTGCTCTGAAAAAACGGTCGATGATATTTCCAAGTCCGCCACCGATAATTCCGGCAATTGACCACTGCTGCAATTTATTAAAGGTGTTATTTCTGAAATAAACCACAACAACAAGTCCTATTACAACAAGTGGAACAATTCCAAATGCAAGACGGCGCAAAACCAGCGGCCAGTTATAGCCAATGCTAAAGGCAACCCCGTTATTCGAAACATGAACAATTCTAATCAATTCACCAAGAAAACTTGCCCCGATATGCCCATACGGAATATACTTAACTATCAAAGCCTTTGTAATCTGGTCAAGAATTATAACCAATGCTGTCAAAATAAACGGCCAAAACTTCTTTTTATCGATTGTCATAAAATCCTCTTCTCTAATATATCTACAGACCGGTAGGAATATCAATGAAAATTGTTTCCAGTCCCAGTTCTTTTTCTATTTTTTGTCTCACAAGATTGATACCAACAGTTTCTGTCTGATAATGCCCCCCTGCGATGACATTAATTCCATTTTCTTTTGCATAGTGATAAAGCTGATGTTCAAACTCACCGCAGACAAAGGCATCAAGTCCATGTTCGATTGCCTGCCAAACATCATCCCCGGATCCTCCACTGATAATGCCAACAGTTTTAATCTCTTTTTTGCCAAAAGGAAGAACGGTAACAGGTTTTTCGCCGGGATTAAGCACATTTTTGGCAAGTTCTTCTATTGAACAAGGCTTGTCCAGCTGGCCTTTTACTCCAAGAGTCATACCTTTCCACTGGCCAAAGGGTTCAACATTTTTAAGACCAACTCTTGCTGCAAGTCCCCAGTTGTTTCCGCATGGATTATTGGCATCCAGTGGAATATGCATTGCGTACAAAGCAAGATCATTCTTTAAAAATGCCTGATATCTTTTGTAAACATGTCCAACAATCGGCTCGCAGTCACCCCAAAACATTCCGTGATGAACAAACAAAAGCTGAGCTCCAGCCTTAGCGGCCTCCAGGGCTGTCTGTTCACAGGCGTCAACTGCAACAGCTACTTTTGTAATCTCTTTTGTATCCGGAGCTGAGTTCTGAATCTGGATTCCGTTTCGGGAAGGGTCTGCACCGTATTCTTCTGGTTTTAAAAACGACTTAAACCATGCATCAATTTCGTTCAATGTCATTCCAGTTCCCCTTCTTTGATTGTTACTACAATTTCGTTTTCAGGTTTTGCAGGTTCTTCTGGTTCCAGGTCAGGATACTTTCTTGCAGGAATTGCTTCTACAGTTTCCATAGCAAGATACGACGGAGCGTAGATGTCCTTTGTTCGCTTCTGACCAAGCAGGTGAGCCATAAAAGGATTCATCTGATTAACAAAGCCGTAACCGACAGTTTTATACTGAGGATAATCTGCAAGCTTAAATGCAAGGGCAACTTCTTCAGGATGCAATTTCTTAAAATCCTGAACTGCAATTTCGCTCATCCAGTCACCAATCAAAATAACCGGCTCAAAATTGCCTTCTGCATTGCGTTTTATATCACGTTCTTTTGCAAACTTAAACACAGCCTCGCATTCACGCATCGCATTATAGTTAAAATATTCTTTCTGCGATTCAAACTGATTCTTATTTGACAATGCCCCCATGAGCATAGCTTCTTTTCTAAAGTAGCGGGAATCAGCAATGGAATTGAACCAAGTCAAATCTTTGGCATAAAAATCAGCAGAATAAACCGTGTAGCCGATTTTTGAAAGGCTGTAAATATATGGAAGATAACCGTAAGTGTCGCTTCTCTTATCTGAAATAAGAATTATGGACTGTTTTTTATCAATTTCTTTTTTCTTTGGCTCAAAGATATAAATTACACCATCAGCCCGCTCAAAATAATTGGCTTTTTCAAAACCCCGGGCAAAAGTTCCGTGCAAAGGAACCTTAGTCTGGATTACATCATAAGAAGAAGCTTTTACATTCTTTGGAAAGAAAAGCAGAATTGTTAAAGCCTCTGCCACTGCAAGAATTAGAACCAGAAATGCTCCAATTTTAAATGCAATACTGTAATGATCTACATAAAGCCCGGAAACAAACCGGAGCAAAGCCCTAAAGTTTGTACAGAAATCCAGAATACTGATTATCAGAAGAACAAAAATAAAGACATCCAGTCCCCAGGCAACTATCTGCAAAATGCAAAGAATAATAGAAATCGGAGCAAGAACCGTTAATGTATCAACTTTACCGTAGCGAAGAAAAAACATTCTGCTGCAGTTAATTATTATCAAAACAAGAATTAAAAGGTCACCAAAGAAAGAACTTGTCATATATTCTAGTTTAATCTAAAACAGCCTTATCATCAATTACAAGTGAGGGCTTTACAAGAGAAGGTTCTGCGATAGAAGGCTCTTCAGCAAGGGCTTTTGATGGTTTGCCGGTAAGAAGAATTCGCAAATTCAGTTTTATGTAGCAGCAGATTTCGCGGCAGTAACAGTTTGCCCTAAAAAATAACGGAGTTCTAGCTGCAACGCCGTACACCTCTGTAAAACCGATTCGTTTTGCAAGGCGCTCTGAGCGGGCAAGATGAAAGTCATTTGTAACAACGGCAATTGGACTGGAGAGAATTTCCTCCACGCTTTTACCTGTATGCTCGCTCAGCAATTGAATCGAATACTGAAAGTTCTGAATTGTGTCTTTTGCCTTATCTTCTGCGAGAATACGCTGGTCCTCGATTCCGTAGGTGGCAAGGGCCGGTTTTAGAACATCGCTTTCAGGGCATGGAGAAAAAGGTCCCTTGCCGCCGGTTACCACTGCCAGCGCGGTCTGATGCCGCTGCAGGTAGTCGGCAGCGACTTTCACTCGCGCCTGCACACTGTCTGTTAGTTCCGCATTCTTGGTAATTCCACCGCCTAAAACGATTACATATTCTACATTTTCTGTGCCGTCAGCCAAGCGAGGGTTGCAGATAAAGCAGAGATTTATTCCGCCGATTACAAAAAGAGTTCCCACCACACTTGCAAGAATTATCTTTGTGCGTTTTTTTATAAATTGCCAGAGGGCAAATCTTCTCATCAAAAACAGAACAATAAAAAGCAATCCCAGCCAGAACCAGACTGCACTAAAACTAAAAACTGTTCCCCAGAAAGTTCCCGGACTTGCAATTTGCAAACCCACAAAATACATATTACAGATTGTTGCCAATAATAAATAAACTAAATACATTTTTCCTTTCCTATCACTTTCCTATATTTTTCTATAAAAGAATTTGTTTATATTCCTGATTTTCTACATCCCGTCTCGGATAACAGAACAGAACCTTAAACTTTCCTTTTTGACCTGCATCAAAAGGATTTACGCTAAATTCCTCGTAATCGCTGTGTGCAAAGCCGATGCGGGCATTATCGAGACTCGCATGTTTTTCAAGTGCCCGCCGATGTTCTTCTTTATCGTAGCGGTGTTCATACCAGTCAGGAAATCCGCCCTTTTTTCCGCCTCTGATAAAATCAAATCTGAGGAGTTCATGTGCAGTTTTTCCATCAATTTCCCGGATAGAGTTTTCTTTGAGTATCTGTGCCAAAAACTCAAACCAAAAAGTCTCTTTTCGCGGCTGAACAAACACCTGATTTTTGCGGCAAAAATCCACCATTTTAGAAAAGAATTCCCAGGAACTGATCTTTCCAAAAACAAATGTCATCACCGTCTCAAAAGAACCGCTGTTCCAGTAAGCATCCACCAGCTTTTCAATGTCTTTTAAAAACAGAATGTCCTGATAGCTTAAATATGGCGTGCTCAAAGTTTCATAAGGCGGATTTTCCATCCAGAGCCAGCCGTTCTTTTCGCTGTACTGCTCCATTACGGTTCCATGGAGAACTTTTAAAAAGCCCAGCTGAAGTGCATCCGGCCTCAACTCCATGACATAATCAAAAGAATGGCCAAAGCTTTCAAGATTTTCAAAAGGAAGCCCTGCAATCAAATCCAGATGAGAATGAATTGTCCGTGGAATACGGCTTATATTTTGGGCAAGCTTTTCTATGTTTGGAGAACGACCCACCGCCTTTAGAGTTTCCTTATTGCTAGACTGAACACCAATCTCAAACTGCATTACCCCTTTTGGAACTTTCTGCAAAAAATCCAGGGCCTTTTCACTCAAAAATTCTGCTTCTATCTCAAAATGGAACATAGTCTTGCCGTTATGATGGTCAAGAATGTACTGCCAGATTGAAATATAGCGGTCTTCGCCCAGATTAAAGGTGCGGTCTACAAATTTTACGAGCCGGACATTTGCATCTAAAAAGCGCTGAATATCCTTAAAAGTCCGTTCAAGAGAAGTGAATCTTACTTTTTTATCTATTGAACTCATGCAGTACGCACAGGTAAAGGGACATCCACGGCTGGACTCGTAATAGTAGATACGGTTGTCAGGGTCATCAATTACCGGATAGGGAAAAGGAATCTCATCAAGATTGCAGATTAATTCCCGGTCGCCGGTAAAAATGGTCTTTGAGACCCCGGCTTCCCCGGCCTTCTCAGATACCCCCCCACGAATATAGATGCCTTTTATATCAGCAAGGCTCTTCTTAAAACTATCTGCCCCTGCACTCTGTTCAAAACACTCTGCAATGCATTTACTGGTTTTTTCTCCCTCACCAAAAATTACAAAATCAAGTGAAGGGATTTTCTTTAGATAAAAATCAGCACAATATCCAATCTCAGGCCCCCCGGAACCAATCACCACCTCCGGAAGCACTTTTTTAAGATCGCCCATGATTTTAGTTGTAATTTCTACATTCCAGATATAAGTTGAAAAAACTACAAGGCTAGGATTGTGCTCAACAATCCCCCTAAGAATTTCTCCCTCGGGCTGATTGATTGTCCACTCTGCAAATTCCACGAGTTCTGGCTTATTGATGTACTGAGAAATTGTTCTGATTGCAAGATTTGTATGATTGTAACAGGCGTTAATCGCAACTAAAAGAATTTTTGCCATCTATTCCACGCCGAAAAAGGCCTATAAATCCCCAGACAAAAGCATTTTGCCCAGGTTTTCTACCGTATTGCAGATATAATCTGCTCCGTGTTCTTCAAATTCCTTTTGATTTCCATATCCGTAGAGAACTGCAATTACCTTGAGGCCGTTTTTGTGGGCACCGTTAATATCGTTTTCACGGTCACCGACCATGATAATTCTGTCAGCATCTCGCTCAGTAAGAGAACACTTCTCCATGGAATATGCGATTACCTGTTCTTTTTTACTGCGACTTACATCAAGAGTACTTCCACCGAGAAATTCAAAGTATTTTGAAATATCAAAGTAGTCACAAACGATTTTTGCCTGTTCTTCAGGCTTTCCGGTAGCTAATACAAGATGCTTTCCATTATCTTTGAGGGCCTCTAAAAGCTCTTTTACTCCGGGATACAGTTTGTTTACATAAATCCCTTTTTCGAAATAACTCTTGCGGTATACGTCTACAGCTTCTTTTGTCTGTTCTAAATCAAAGCCCAGAAATTTTGGACAGCTGTCCCACAGAGCAGGGCCCAAAAAAGGGCGCAGTTCATCATCGGTTTTAGTAATTCCAAAATGATTAATCATCTCTCGGAGAGAATAGATAATTCCCTCCTGAGAATCTGTGAGAGTTCCGTCCAAATCAAAGAAAATATAATCTTTCATACCATCAGTTCTATCTTGAAAGTTTTCTGTACTGAACGCGTTTTGGAACAGAAGCGTCTTCGCCAAACTGTTCTTTCTTCCATTCTGCGTATTCTGACCAGTTTCCTTCAAAGAAACGAACTTCTGAATTGTTTTCGAATGCAAGAATGTGGGTACAGATGCGGTCCAGGAACCATCGGTCGTGGCTTACAACCATTGCACAGCCAGCAAAGTCTTCAAGAGCTTCTTCAAGGGCGCGGACTGTCTGAACGTCCAGGTCGTTGGTAGGTTCGTCGAAAAGGAGAACGTTTCCGGCTTCCTTAAGCATCATACCAAGGTTAAGGCGGTTCTTTTCACCACCGGAAAGAACGCTTACCTTTTTGTTCTGGTCGGCACCGCCAAAGTTGAACCATCCGCAGTATGCGTGGGCATTTACTTCGCGGACACCGCCTTCAAGAGGACGA
>JAFNQK010000190.1 GCA_017386165.1 Treponema sp. | reverse complement strand
GTCGCCGGGATGGTGGAATGGTAGACACAAGGGACTTAAAATCCCTCGGCAGTTAAATGCCGTGCCAGTTCGAGTCTGGTTCCCGGCAGGAAGCACTTTTGGTATGGCCAGAAGTGCTTTTTGTTTTTAAATTGATTTGCATATTTCGAACTGGCATAGGTAGGTAAATCCTAAAAAAGTCCTATGCGGACTTTTTTTTAACGGATATCTTATTAAGGGAGTTCGAGTCTGGTTCCCGGCACATTTAGCACCTTTAGTAAACTAAAGGTGCGTTTTTATTTAACAGCAATTAAATTGTACGAACTGGCACGGGGGTGGGTAGGTAAATCCTAAAAAAAGTCCTGTGCGGACTTTTTTTTAACGGATTTCCTATAAAGGAAAGTTCGAGTCTGGTTCCCGGCAGGTTAACAAGTTATTTGGTAGCCAATTTTTAAGGCGTTCCAATAAGACTTGACATTCAAGTTATTAATCTTTTAACCAACCGTTTTTTACGGCGTTGTCTAGATTTTTTTCTATCCAGGAATATACTTCAGGCATAAAATCTTTGATTATTTTCATGCGGCCTGATACATCGGTTCTTGAGGGATTGTGTTCCTGCCAGGATTGGCCATCGGTGAGTACGTTGTGAAGAAAGGGCTGTATCCTATCCAGACAGGCTGCGTATTTTGATTCAGGGGTGTTTTCGGCGTCAAATTCTTCCCATAAACTTCGTATTTCTTTTCCCTGATCTTGGGGAATTTGAGAAAAAAGCTTGTCGGCTGCTTTTGATTCACGCTCTGCCTTGCTTTTGTTTCCTGTGCTGTCGTAGGCGTAGGTGTCGCCTGCATAGATTTCTACCAAATCGTGAACCACGCATAATTTTACCGCGTGACCGATATTTACTTTTTCTTTTGCGTATTCTTCAAAAAGCAGCGCCATAACAGCTATATGCCAGGAATGTTCTGCATCATTTTCTCTGCGGGATTTGTCGATGAGTAAGGTTCGCCGCATTACAGCGGTCATTTTGTCGATTTCGGCAGTGAATTGAAGCTGCTGGTCAAGTCGTATGTTTCCACTCTTTATAAAGTTATTAAATAGCATTCTGGAGCCCCTTCGAAAAGAAAAAAGGCTGTCACGTGAATGACAGCCTCGTTTTTAACATTATTTTACAAATGCTTTTTTCAAGAAGTCAAGGTCAAGTTCCGGATAAAGAACGTGAGCTGAAAGCAATGCATTTACGCGCTTTTTAGCTTCTTCCTGAACTTTTGGATCAAGGTCGATTTTTCCCTTTGCAGGTTTACCTTCTTTTGTAAGTCCAGGTTTTGTTCCCTTAAGAACAAAGTCGATGATGTCTGCAACTTCTTTCATGTCGTTTTCGTTCATGCCGAGAGTTGTAAGACCTGGAGTACCGATACGGATACCAGATGTCCACCATGCACCGTTTTTGTCGTATGGAAGGGCATTAGCGTTAGCTGTTACACCACAAGCGAACAATGCAGCTTCTGCCTGTTTACCTGTAAGACCGTAGCCTGTTACGTCTACGAGCATAAGGTGGTTGTCAGTTCCGCCAGTCTGAAGTGGCATTCCGTGTGATTTACATCCTTCTGCAAGAGCTGCAGCGTTCTTTACAACCTGCTGTGCCCAAGCCTGGTAAGCTGGAGTAGAAGCTTCTTTGAAAGCGATTGCTTTTGCAGCCATTACGTGACCAAGTGGACCACCCAATACCATTGGACAACCCTTGTTTACATAGTCTGCATATTCTTTCTTACAGAGAATCATAGCACCGCGTGGACCACGGAGTGTTTTATGTGTTGTAGTTGTTACGATGTCTGCCCATTTTACTGGATCATAGTCGCCTGTAAATACTTTACCAGCAACAAGACCTGCAAAGTGTGCCATATCAACCATCAATGTTGCTCCACATTTATCAGCGATTTCGCGGAAGCGCTTAAAGTTGATTTTGCGTGGGTAAGCAGAGAAACCTGTCAAAAGAATAAGAGGTTTTACTTCCATTGCCTGCTTTTCGATTGCATCGTAGTCAAGGAGACCTGTTTCGCGGTCTACACCGTATGGGTGGCTTTCGAACATACGTGCAGAAACGTTCATTCTATATCCGTGTGTAAGGTGTCCACCACAAGAGTAGTCGAGACCCATCAATTTCTGGTTTCCGAACTTTTTGCGGAGTTCATCGAACTGTGCGTCTGTAAGATCACCGAGAGATTTTACACCGAGTTCTTCAAGAGTTGGAGTTTCTACTTTTTTAGAAAGAATTGCCCAGTATGCAACGAGGTTTGTATCTGCACCAGAGTGTGGCTGAACGTATGCATAGTCAGCACCAAAGAGTTTTTCAGCTTCCCGGGCAGCACAGTTTTCAACAGCATCGATGTTTACACATCCGCCGTAGTAGCGGTGTTCTGGATAACCTTCGGCATATTTATCAGTGAGAAGGTTTCCCATAGCAGCCTGTACGTTCAATGAACAGTAGTTTTCTGAAGCTACAAGCTTAAGGTGGCTGCGCTGATTTTCAATTTCGTTTACGATTGAAGCAGCTACTTCTGGACCTACAGCGGCTACCTGCTGAAGGTTAGCAACATAAGCACACATTGCAGCATTTGGTTTTCCGCCGCATGATGCAAGATATTCTTCTAATGGTGTAGACATTATAATTCTCCTTACACGTCATTTTTTAGTCAAATTAATAGAATAATAATATTGAAATTGGCTCTTATAGGCAAGGTGTATAAACTGCAAGTCTATCTGTTAGTTGCCTGACTTACCCTGATTTTGCGGGAATCCAGCATGGTTCCGTTGAGGGCGCGGATAGCATTAAAGCCTGCGTCGTCGTCCATGTTTACAAATCCAAAACCCTTTGAGGCACCGGTAAACTTGTCTTTAACGATAGAAACTTCTTCCACAGCGCCGTACTCTTCAAAAGCCTGTTTAAGATTTTCTTCCGTAGTATTGAAACTTAAGTTTCCTATATAAATTCTAATCATATCGGCATTTTAGCAGATTTGACCTTTTATGTCTTGCTAGTTTTTGGTATTCTTTTTTTATGACTTTTGGTGATGAAGAGTTCAGCAGATTTATAGCTCCTGATTGCGACAGACTCACTTTTATCGTGGATTATCTTGAAAAAAACGGTGTAAAGTCCGTTGTTATGCCCATAGAAGGCCGCAATCATATTTATGTAGTGTTTTCCAAGTCCAGCTATAATCCTATGTTCAATATAAAAACTGTGGTAGCTCATTACGACCGCTTTGAGGGGAG
>JAFNQK010000189.1 GCA_017386165.1 Treponema sp. | reverse complement strand
GATTTCGTAAAAGAACCGAGTTCCTCACTTTCACTGATGAAGTTTGTGCTTAGAAAATACCCGAAGATTTACCAAGCAATGCAAAAACGCCACGAAGTTTACAATCAAGAAAAAGCCTATGTCTTTGAACAGGAAAAGGCCGGAAAGTGTTTTGTAATTTGCCCGGAAACACCGCTTGGAATCAGCCGTACCGAGAAAAATCCGAATGAACTAGAACGCGTTTATCAGTTTGGTCGTGCAGAAATGCAGAAGAAACTCGATGAACTTCGAGCGTTCCTTTACTTCCAGAAAATCCATCAGGACTTTCTTATTATATAATCTCAACATTCTCACAAAGAATCAAAACCGCGTTTTTTACACAGCCGGGGCATTCGCACAGAACCTTGCCGGTTTCAACGCCTTTTAAATCTTTGCAGATTGTTGCGCCACATTTTGTCTTAAATTCTGCAAGCATTTTTCTTGCAACGGCGGCACACCCCTTGCCTTGTAGCATTTGACCGCCAGCCATGACAGCCCCTACTAGTGCTCCGCAAGTACTTTCCATGCAGCCCATTCCTGCCGCAAAGCCAGAAGCCAGACTCATTAACGCTTCTGAATCCACCGACAGTTTGTCTTCAAAAACTTTTAAAACCGCCTGAGCGCAATTACACTGTCCACTTGCTTTTAATTCGTATGCCTTTTCTGCTCTTTCCTGATTTGTCATAATGCCAGCTCCTAAAATATGGAATTAATCTACAGAGATTTTAACACGAAAGAAGTTTCTAAACTACGGATAAGTTTACCTCGCCAATCCCAACGAATCTCCTCCATTCCCTCCCACGATTCACAGAAATCCTTAAATTAAAACAATTTGTTATACCCTCCACCTCCTGTTGTAACAACCATCCTTCTTCATTAAAATCCCTCCATCGAGGTATTTTATGAATAAATATACTAAATCAGCAGTCATTTTTGCGTTGACTGGCTTGTTCTTTGTAAGTTGTGCATCTACACCAAAAGTTCCTTTTAGTGCAGAAAGTGTTTCACCAGCTGCAATTATTAGTATTACAGCAAATGATGAAATCTCATGGTACGGTGACACAAACGAAAATAAATCAGGCCTTATCAACATGGCAATCAAAAAGGCTGCAAAAGATAAAGCTAACGATGCTAGCCTTGCTTACCTTGGCTTTACTAAAAATCTTCTTGACGATGCTGCTGCCGCTGCAAACGAAGTTCTCGAAAACAACGGTTTTACACTTGTAAAAGACTTTGGTCCAAGCTATGAATCTGCATGCGACGACAAAGTATACAGACTCGGTGGTTTTGTTGCACCAAAAGGCTATAAAATGCTTGGTCTTAACAACTCTGTTGCTTCATTAGTAAAGGAAGAAACAGATGCAAACTACTTCGTTTACATCTCTTACCAGATTCAAAAGACAATTGTAAACGGTGTTGCTAAAAATGGTTCTATGACTGCCTGTGTAACAACAACAATTCAGATTGCAGATGCTGCCGGAAAGAGAATCAAATTGGTAAACGGATATGCATCAGGAACAGAAAGAATTGGTACTGTAGCAGGTGTTTATGATGCCAAAGCATTGTATGCCATGTATCCGAAAGTTATCAGAGCTTCACTGGACAACGCTTGTAAAAAATTAAAGTAAGTTTTTATTTCTTTGTTTATAAAAAAAAGAGTTGTATAATTGTACATAAGTTACTCATAAAAATTGGAGCAATCTATGGAAAATACAACTCTTGTAATCAGAAAATTTATCGAAAGCGATAGAGAAGCTTTAAGAAATGTCCTTAAAAATGAAGCCTCTTATACACAGAAAAAGAAGGAAAAGGCTTCTGAAGGCAAAAAAGAATGCCTTTGCTACATGTATTCAGATTACTATTTTGATTTTGAACCGGACAATGTTATCGTTGCTGTAGATGACGGCGTTCCATGTGGTTTTATTGTTGGAAGCTTAGACACTGAACTTTTTGTTCAAAAAATGAACGAAATCTATGTTCCTAAAATTATGAAAATTTCAAAAGTCTGGGGCATCTTTCACAAAATCTGTGTCGCAGTTAATAAAAAAGAAGATTTAAAAGGCGGTGTCGCATTCCACATAAACATCGACCACACTCATCAAGGCAAAAAGATTGGCACTAAACTGATGAAAGCAATGGCCGAAAACATCGCTGAAAAAGGTAAAAAATATTTATACCTTGTAACAGAAAATAAAAAGACCGTCGGTTACGCATTTTATTCAAAACTCGGTTTTAAAGTTACAAAGCACTATATCGGCGGTTCATTAATGATGATTCAGGAAGTATAAAAAGATCCGTCACAAATTTCTTTTACTTAACTAGATACCCGATTGTAAGGCATGCTGCAGCTCGAGCCAGAGATTGCTTTTCTTTTTCTATCTGAGCATTGCATTTTTCAATTTTTGCTGATAAAACATCTGTCTCCGAGCCGTAACCGGATTCATATACCTGTTGCTTTTGCAAAATTTTTGACGCAGCGGATTCTATTTTAAGTTCCTGATATTCAATTTTCATCTTACAAACCTGTGCTGCATTCCACTGAGAATTAAAGGTTTTGCTTATCGAAGAGCGGGCATTCAATGTGTTTAATTGTGCTGTTTCTGATTCGCTGATTTTTCTGGAAACATCCCGCACTTTTTTTCCGCCATCCCAGACTGTTGTTTTTAGCCCAAAAGAAACATTCAAAGAATAATCGTCTTTGCGCAGCCAGTTTGGTTCAAAAAGCGGAAACCTTGAACCTGCATAACCTCCACTCATTTGAAAGGCAAAATCAGGCTTCCAGTTTACATAACCACGAGAGATTTTTTCTGCAGTTTTGCTCACCTCTTCAAGTTGAGTAAGCATTTTAATAGAAGATTGATTTGCAGATAACGCCTGTTTTTCCAGTTCAGAAACATCAGAGTCCATAAGTTTTGAAAACTCTTCTTCAAGCTGTAATACAAAATCAAAATTAATATCCGAAAGCGAGAGAACTTCAATTCCGGTTGTGCGTTTCAATTCCAGCAACTGATCATTTATCTGCTCCAGAAGGTCCTGTTTCGCAATTTCCAATTCTTTTGCCTGTATCTTTGCATCAACTACATCCTGATGAAGAAGCAATCCTACCCGCTCAGCGTTTTCACTTACTTCAACCATGCGGTTTACATAGCCTTCTTCTTCGCCAATTATCTCAAGAATCTTATTCAAATAATAAAGACTAATGAGACGGGTTTTTAATTCTGTTTCTAACTGATCTGTCTGCTGTGTAATCTGCGAAAGTTTAATTTCTGATATCTGTTTATAAAGTTTAATGGCATTTGTAATTTTTCCCCAGGTAAAAATCGGCTGAGTTAAAGTCAGCTGGAAATTGTAAAAGGTATTTTCCATTCCATCATAAATCTTGATTCTCTGACCGCTGTTACGAGGCTTTACTCCATTCCAGTCAATTGCATTTATTACATCGTCCGTATTGATGTACATTGCGCCAATAGGAGGATTTACCATATAAGTACCGTTAGCCTGAAGATCTAATGTAGGACCCAGAGACCACCAGGCATCAGTTACATCCAAGAGACTACGCTTATATTCTTCCTGAAGTTTTCGAAGTTCAGGATGATTCATCTGAGTTGCTCCAAGGAGTTCCTGCAGATTATACATATTGGTTTCAGGACGATTTGTTTCTGTCTCCTGAGTCCACAGGCTTGCCGAGAAAACTAAAAAAATCACAAATGCAAAAATTGCCCTTTTTTCTTTCATCCATGCATCCCAAATTAGAAACTTACTGTATAAGAATCAACATTACTGCGGAGTGTCAGTTCTTTTGTCAGTCCCCCAGAAACAAGCCGAACATCTTTTGTTGAATATCGGTCTGTGTATGTTGTATCAATCCAATAATAACCGCTTCCAAGCCCGCTAAAGTTTCCGTTTGTTTGAGTGCCGCTTGTTCCTACAGTCTGTGCATAAGTTGTTGTTTCTCCACAATCGATTGTGTAATTTCCGGAAGAGTCCTTTGCCAGCATTTTTACGATTTCACCATTTGCAGAACCACAAGTTCCGTTTACCGTCGGATAACTGAGTCTTGTTGCCTTGCCATAAAGTGAAATATTAAAGGAAGAATTTCGGATTGTCTTTAAAATTGTAAAATCATCCTCCAAAAAGGCATAATTTTGAGCAGCGTTATCACTATTTGCGCAGGCCTTCCAGGTGATTTCATCTGCACTCTGGGAATAAGTAATTTCAATCTCAGGAGAATTTTCTATTCCATCTGCTTTATCCTCCGCATTTTTCCAGCGGGGATAACTTACATTAATTATTCCGGTTCCAGAAATTATCTGTTTATAAGTTTTAGGAGAAGCAGTTATTGTATCTGTACTCTGAGGAACAGAAACGCTCACAAGAACATTATTTGTTGTAGCAGTTAAAGTCGAAACATCATAAATAGAAATATTCAACGCTGTAGTTTTTCTTATGGAAGTGAGTTCTGCATAAACGGTATCACTTGTACTGTCAGAAGTAATATTTGTCTGTCCTTTTATAAGCCCATAGTTTTCATGGTAATAGAGAAGATAAATTGTAGTATAGTCTGCATCCTTTCCAAAATCAGGGTTTGTTTCTTTCCATACAATGTTTGAAATTACAAAGCTTCCGTCTGTGTCAGTTGTGGTATGACCATAATATGTATTAGAAGGAGAAAAAACAGTTCCTTCTGACCATCGGTTAAAATCAGAATCTCTAATCTGGCAATCGGTATAAACATAAACATCTACATTAGCAATTCCACTCTTAGGATTGGATGTACTTTCTGCATCTACAACCAGTCCGCCGGCTCCACCACTAAAAACAGAATAGCAGCTTGTGATAAAAAGACTTGTAGTTATGGCCGCGATACCCAAAAATGCTCTAAAAAATCTTTTATTCATGTTTACCTCGCTTGTGTTTTGATTCGCTCATATAATAAATAACTGGAATTAAAATCAATGTAATTAACGTAGAAGAAAAAAGGCCCCCTGCAATTGCCTGCCCCATCGACGCATAAAGTTCAGAGCCTTCACCCGTTGCAAATGCCATAGGAATATCACCCAGCAAAGTCGTAAGAGTTGTAATTAAAATTGGTTTTATTCGACTTGCAGCTCCATCCAGAACAGAAGTTTTTAAAAGTTCATCTTCCTGTTCTTTTGTGAGGATAATATGCCATTCCCCATCTTTATCCTGAGTACCTTTTTCCTTTGCAAGCATGACACGACGCTGCTTTCTAAGCTGATTGATATAATCGATGAGAATAATTCCGTTGTTTACAACAACTCCGGCAAGAGAAATAAGCCCCAGCAGCGAAAGAAGATTCAATGTAGAACCAAAAATCAAAAGCCCGCCAACAACCCCGATAAAACAGAATGGAATTGTAACCATAATCAACAGCGGCTGACGGAACTTTTCAAACTGAATAACCATTACCGTATAAACCAGGAAAACTGCAATCAAAAGTGCAGAAACCATCGGAGTTATCATGTCTCCGATAAGAGCCATAATTCCCCCCGCCTTGGAATGAACCCCGTTAGGAAGCGGATTATTTGCTATAAACTGATTGACGCGTTGTGATACGCCGCTTGTATCTTCACCCACCAGAGAAGCAGTAATCGTAATTTTTTTTGCCCGGTTAGAATGGTTAATCTGCGAAATAGATTTTTCAACCCTGATGTCAGAAAGATTTGCAAATGAAACATCCTGTCCGTTCTGAGTAACAATGTGAAGATTAGAAATAGTATCTGCACTGATATTCTTATCTTTAATATTTGAACTGATTTTAAGGTCGTAACGACGGCCACTTTCAATATCCTTAAAACGTCCGCAATCAACTCCCTGAAACAGAATTGCAGATGTCAGCCCCGCTTCGTAACTTGTAATTCCAAGAGAACTCAAATATTCCTGGCTCATATCAATAATCATAGAACTTGTGTCAAAATCTGTATCCAGTTTGGCGGTTATAACTTCAGGGTCAGATTCCAGATGGGCTTTGATTTTTGAGGCCGTTTCGTAAAGAACATTAAGGTCCTCTGAAATCAAGGTGATACCGTAACCACCACCATCAGAAACATAACCAACGAGCTTATCAAAACCACCGTTTTGAACAGTTACCTTAGAATCCGGCAAAACCGCCGACCAGATTTCCTGAATCTGCAGCATTATTTCATGAACATTTCTTTTTCGCTCCGAAACAGGAACAAGCACAACGTGAGTAGCAGATATGTGAGGTGTAGCAACCGAAGACAAAGTCATGGAATCGCCCTGACCTTCAAAAATAACCACATTATCAATTTCGGGAACATATTGGTAAAGCAAATCCTGGGCAATCTGCATCTTTTCGTGAGTCTGTTCTTTCTGAGTGCCCATCGGAAATTCCGTTGTAATGTAAAAGTCCCCCAGGTCAGTAGAAGGAATAAACGTAATTCCAAGACGAAGAACAATAAATCCGGAAAAAATCAAAAGGGATACAGCCACAAGAACAACAAAGCCCCTGTTTTTAAGAGCAATCTCCAGAACTTTTCTGTAGCCTCGTTCGATTTTTTCCATTACCTGATCAAACTTTCTCGGTCGCTGACGAACCTTAGGCCCTTTATCTGACAAGAACTGCTTTAAGAGATAAGGAACAACTACAACCGCCACAAGAAATGAAGAAAAAATCGCAAGAATAATTGTGACGGCCACAGCGTGAAGGACGCTTCCGATAAGGCCGCCCAACATTGCGATTGGAATAAATACAACAATTGTTGTAGCCGCACTGGCAAGAATCGAACCGGAAACTTCATCCCAGCCTTTATAAATACTTTGATTTACAGTATATTCCAGTTCACCGGTTTCGAGATTTCTTTTTTTATAGTATCGATAAACCTGATCCAGCATTACCGTAGAACCGTCTACTACCATACCAAGTGAAATTACAAGACCCGAAAGAGTCATAAGATTGAGAGAAATATTTAAGACTCTTAAACCTATAAGGCTGAACAAAATACAAAGAGGAATAGAAAGACTGATTGTAAGAGTTGCACGCCAGTCTGCCATAAAAAGAAGAATTATAAGAACTGCAAAAACGATTCCAAGAACACCACTTTGTATAACAGCCTTAAGCGAAGCCTTTACCTGTCGGCTGTCATCACTGATGATATGAAACTGAACAGCGCCATTTGTATTTTTTTCACATTCAGCAATTGCATGTTTTACTTTTTTAATGATTTTGGTTGTGTCTCCGTCCAGACGTTTGGTTACATTTACTATGGTGAGCGGTGTTCGACCATCTGATACAGTTATATTTTTTTCTGGATAAGAAAGGCTTACATCTGCAACATCACTCAGACGGATAATTGTAGAACCATCCCCTACTCCCACCGGAAGATTTTTTATATCCTCCAGAGAATTAAATCCTCCCGCATACCTAACCTGAATAGCCCGGTCCTGATAGCTTGCATTTCCGAGGGGAAGATTTACGTTTCCATAATTCAAAACCTGATAAATAGAAGAAACTGCAATTCCCTTTGAAGTAAGAGAATCTACATCAATCTCAATATTAACTGCAAGTTCAATTCCACCCTCGATTGTAACCTGAGAAACACCATCTATCTGGGTAAGAAGCGGTGTAAGTTCGTCCTGAAGATACTGAGTAAGTCTGGCTATATCCTGACCAGCACTGGCAGAAAAAGAAATAATCGGCATCATGGACATTCCGCCAACAAGAGCCCTTGGTTCTCCAGAAATTCCAGAAGGAAGCTTGCTCACCAGTTCAGAAATGCGATTTCTAAGTTCCGTAAGCTGATCATAGGGATCATAACCATCTGCATAAGTAATCATAATCCAGCTAAGAGAATTTGAAGAAGTACTGTCTATCGCCTTAAAATGTGGAAGTGTAACAAAAGAATCCTCAAGCACTTTTGTAATATCATTTTCAACATCTTCGGCACTTGCTCCCGGATAAACAGTGTAAACAATTGCCTGAGGCATCGAAATATCTTCCATAAATTCTGTACGCATTCCTGCCAGGGAATAAAACCCAAAAACAACAAGAACCAGGAGAATCATTGTGATAATGACAGGATGTTTTACAGAAAACTCAGATACCTTCATAGTCCTATTCCTTTACCTCTTTCAAGGCTTCTTCAAAAATCCGAACCTTCTGACCGTCAAAAATAAAATTCTGCCCATCCATCACAATATATGAATCGCTGAACTCTTCTGGAACAATAAAATTCTTTTCATCTACAGGAAAATCCTTTTGTTCAACATACTTTACTGTTTCTGTAGATTCATCATATATATAGAACGACCCATCCATTTTTAATGCTTTTAGGCTGATTAATGGAACATCTTCATATGTTTTATAGGCAACCTGAACTTTTACATACATACCTGGTCTAAAACGGTCCCCAGGATCATCTAAATGACATACAACCACAAAGTTTTTGCTCTGAGGAGAAACGTATGGTGCAATATTTTCTATTGTTGCGGTGGTAACAGCATCCTCATACATATTTTTTTCTGCAGGCCGGGTTACCGTTACAACCAGAGAGTCCCGTTCTAGTGTAAATAAATCAAAATACTTTTCTGGCACTTTGAGCCGTACAACCTGATTAGAAAGATCTGCAAGAACTGCCACTGGCTGAGTCTGAGTTCCTATTCCGCCAACAGCCTGATCCGCAATCAAAATTGTTCCATCAACCGGAGCACGGACTTCTGTGTAATCCATCTGAAGTTTTGCCAAATCGTACTGAGCTTTAGAGGCATCTGCCTGAGCCTTTGCCGAATCATAATTTTGCTGAGTCGTAGAACCAGCCTTGTAAAGTTTATCAATTCTGTCAAAAGTGCTTTGAGTTGCAAAATAGGCAGCCCTTGCCTGAAGCATCTGCTGCTTAAAAGGAGCATCGTCAATTTTTGCTAAAAGGGTATCTTTTTTTACATAGTCTCCGGCGCGGGCAGGATATTTTATAATTGTCCCAGAAACAAAAGGAACAACAGGAATCATGGCGTTGGCTTCTACGTATCCAGAGATATTAACGGCTTCTACAAGCTTTCCTCGTACAGGTTTTTGAATTACCACAGCTGGCACTGAATCTGGTTTATCTACAACAGACTTTTTTCGGGTAACCAAAATTGTTAATAATACAAAAGTTACTACAATCAGTCCAAAAATAGAATATCTAAATATCTTTCTTTTACTCACAATCCGCCATCCCACAAAAAAAGATGATTTTAGTTGATTGGAATTTAATAAAAAGAGCCTTTAATAACAATAGACAAATTTTACTGAATGTCTAATAATTAATTTATGAACAAAAATCCGTCAGAAACAAAAATCCAAATAGCAGAAACTCTCAAAGAAATGATAAAGAGCAGACCATTTACCAAAATTACTGTTCAAGATATTGTCGGAGCCTGCAACATAAACCGCAATACTTTTTATTATCATTTTGAAAACACCTACGACCTGCTTTATTTCACCTATTCCCGTGAAGTTCAGAATATTGTGGATTCATACCATCAGTCAAATGCAAGTCTACCCCAGGCAATGGATTTTGTTCTTAACTATATAGACGAAAATATTTCCCTATGCACATGTGCATACGAATCCCTCGGTGAACAGCAGCTTAAAATCATTTTTGAAAAGGATCTCATGTTTTTAGTTCGTGCAACTATAGATTATTTTTCTCAAGAAACTGAACAAAAACTCTCAGAAGATTTTAAGACATTTGTGGGCTACAGCTACACCAATCTCCTGAGCGCCCAGTTAATCTGGTACATTAAACATAACGATGATTTAGACAAAGAAATCTTTAAGCAGTGCCTGCAACCTTTCTTTACCACTTCACTCAAATCCGTTATGGAAGAATCTGTAAAAACATATAAAAAATATGAAGTCAGGACCCGCTCACGCATATAGCCCTGACTTCACAGTTTTGATTAGTATCCTACTTTGTGGTTTTCACCTTCTTCCCAGGTGAGGCCATTGAATACAGTAGAAATTTTTTCACCGTATTCGTATGGAGCTACGTAAACTGATACAGTTGGCTCATATGCAAAATATGGTGCATTTTCTTCCATAATCCATGAGTTGTATACCCAAGGACAATATCCTACTGTCCATTCATCATAATATGTACCACGAGAAGCATATGGGTACTGTGCACCTTCAATATAGATTGAAAAGAGTGTAATTTAATGTATATTGATACTATTTATAACTGTTTGTCTTCTTCCGCCGTAATCGTCATAACATACATGTTTGCCAAATCTTTAGTGATTTCCTCACTCCCCAAAGGCCTTAACAAACTCTTCTGTCTTGCTCCAGTATTTAATGCCCCAGTTTTCAAAGTTCCATTCGTCCATGTAGTTGTTGCACTCGTAGTCGATATAGTAAAGGCGGTCGTCCTGAACCACGAAATTAGTAGGATAATAATCGATATTAAGGCCGGCAGGATAAAGTTTTGAACACATTTCTTTTATCTGTTCCAGGTGAACCGGCTTCAATCCGCCTGACTTTACAAGCTCAACTACTGTAGGTCCGTCGATATATTCTTTTAAGATGCGTTCGTTCTTTTCGTCGATTTCGTATAGTTCCGGGAGGGCGATTTCAACCTGTCGCAAGCGCTGGTAATCGTTCTTTTCTGACTGGATTTTGTCTCCAAACTTGTAATAGGCACATGGTTCATGGTGAATCTGCTTTAGAACAAAGAATTTTCCATCCCGCTCGGCAAGGTATGAATAACCACCTTTGCCTTTTCCAAGGAGTTTTTGGATTTTGTATTCTTTATCGTTTACAGTAAGAACTTTTTCCACCTGAATTAAAATTCCTCCGCTTTTTATTGTATCACCATCTGCTTTAATCTGAAAAACAGTTTGTCCCCAGAGCTGGATTTTTTCTTCTTTATCAGATGCATTTATGATGACGCGGAGTTTTTCACCGGCCTCAGTATCGACTTTAATATACTCAAGCAGCTTTTGATTTTCATGAGAAACAAATTTTACTGTTTCCGAGCGGGCAGCTTTGTTCTGATTTCGCACATTCAAAATTGCCTGCACGGTTTTGAAAACATCCTGACTTTCCTTTTCTTCAAGCTTTTTCCAGGGCATAGGTCTACGGTTATAAGGACCATCACTTCCGCCTAAAGCGATTTCGGTTCCGTAATAAATGCATGGAGTTCCCTGCATGGTCATAAGAATTGTCAGCTGCTGATAAAATTCTTCTATACTATTGCAGGTGTCGATGAGACGGCCGGTATCGTGAGTGTCCAAAAGGTTGAAAAGCGCATCATTTGTCTGGCGGTAGTACATGCTGTAAACTCGGTCCAGACTTTCTTTTAACGGAGTTCCATTTTTGAAAAAGCGTTCAACGGCATTCTGGAATGGATAGTTCATCACCGAATGATATTCGTCGCCGTTAAGCCACGAAAGGGAATCCGTCCAAATTTCGCCCAAAAGATAAAGCTCCGGATTTTCTGCAAGTAGCTCCCGGTGGAGTTTTTTTACAAAGGAATGAGAAATCTCGTTTGCAACATCAAAACGGATTCCGTCAATTTTCCAGTCACGAACCCATTTTCTGCAGATTTCTGTAAAATACTCCTGAACTTCAGGGTTGTTTGTATTCAACTTAGGCATTCCGTGAACAAAGTCGAAAGAAAAATAGCGGCCGTCTTCGGTCGATGCCATATCCTTTGTAACGGGGAACTTATTTATAAAAAACCAATCCTTGTAGCGGGAATTTTTCTGATTTACAAGAACATCCTGCCAGGGAGCAAAATCCAGCCCGGAATGATTAAAAACTGCATCCAGCATGATTCTTATTCCCAGGGAATGGGCTTTTTCAATTAGCTCAATCATTTCTTCTTCTGTTCCAAAATCCGGATCAATTTTTGTGTAATCAGTTGTATTGTATTTATGGTTACTTGTGGATTCAAAAATAGGAGTAAGATAAATCCCGCTTATTCCAAGGTCTTTTAAATATTCAAGCTTTGAAATGATTCCCGCCAGGTCGCCGCCATAAAAATCATCCCATTCCATATTGCCGTCGTCATACCAGTCTTTGTTTTTAAGGCGCTTAAAATGCTTTCCTTCAGAGCAGAAACGTTCCGGAAAAATCTGATACCAGATTGTATCTTTTACCCAGGACGGAACTTTTACGATGTCGCTTGGATTCATCCAGGCCATTTTAAATTTGCCGTAACTTCCAGGTGTATTTTTATATTCTTCTTCTGTTGCAAAATCATTTTCAAAGAGAAGGATTTTTTCATCGCCGCAATGGATTTCAAAATAATAATCAGTGCGTTTAAAAGGCGGTTCAATTTGACAGTTCCAGATATCATTCTGGGAAAGACTAAATTTTTTTGTCATTGGAACTTTTGCTCCGTTCCAGATACCTTTTGCTGCAATTCTGTTGGCACCCGTATCCTGCCAAATTACAAATACCTGAGTGATATCGTGGCCAGTTTTTAAATTGATTTCCAAGTAATCACTGTTATATGCGTAACAATCTGTATAAGAACATCTATGTGAAATTGCCGAAGTATTCATTTTCAACCTCCATTAAGGCTTTTGTTTGCATTATAATGGCGTGACATTCTCAAAATCTTGCAATATACTAGGCATAAATAACACAATACTATTATGGAAAAAGAATTTAAGCAATTTGAGAACAAAGTTCACGGCCGAATCGATTTTCCCTATGCAGTTTATATGGGACTGCTTCCTGAATTTTTAAGGACCTTTCCCCTTCACTGGCACCAGGAATTTGAAATTATCTGGATAAAAAGCGGTCAGGGATATTTTAGAGTTCAATCACAGGAATTTTTATGCAGCCAGGACGATATTCTTATTATTCCGCCGGGAGTTATTCATTCAATCCGTCAAAAAGATGACCAGCCCTGTGCCTATTTTAATATTCTTTTTAAATTCAGCCTTTTAGAAAACGATATCAAGTCACCAGTATACCAGACTTTTTTTAACCCCTTTGAAAATTCCCCGGTTTTTACCCCTGTCACAAGAAAAGGTGAAGAGCTGAATCAAAAAATTATTGAGAACATAAAATTTCTTGTAGAAACCCGCAGGGACCCTTTTGAAAAAGCCGCTCTAGTAATCAAATCCCGCTTATTTTTGATTATGAACGAACTCCATACTGCACCTAGTAAAATTCCTTCTAAAAATAAAACCAAACTATCAAGCATTGAACGCCTTAAACCGCTTTTGATTTATATTTCCGAAAATTACGAAAGCGACATCTCCGTCGAAAAGGCCGCAGAAATGACCTCTTTGAGTCCGTCTCATTTTATGAAGTTCTTCAAGGCAAGCCTCGGAATCACTTTTGTAAATTATCTAAATCAGGTACGCATTGAAAATGCCCAAATTCTATTGAAAAACTCTGACCTCAACGTTTCCGAAATCTGCGAAAAATGCGGTTTTCATAATTTTTCGTATTTTATCAGAACTTTTAAAAAGGCATACGGAGTTACGCCTAAAAAGTATCATTCATCTTCATTTTAAATTTCTTTTTACCACTTTTCATGTTAAACTAGAATTCCACTCTCAAATTGAGTTAAATAATAAGGTAAAATATGTCACAAAAATTAAAGCTTTTCGATTATTTTAAAATTCCAAAAAAGTATAAAACAGAAATAAATAGAAAAAATAAGTTCGTTTTAAGAGTTCTTTTCTTTATTGCCCTAGGATTTGGGCTGTCCCTTTTTATTGTTTCCCTTCTTACTCACCGGGAAAGTATCGTTGTCGGATACTATGCTTCTTATATGATTCTAGGAGCTGTAGGTCTATTGCTTACCCTTATAAAAGTTCCGAATGTAGTTTTGCAGGCAATTGTTCTCTGCTTTATCGAATACATTTTTACCTATATGCTTGGACGCACATCTGTAGAGAATACAGTGATTACCTTTTTCGCCTTTTTGTTCATTTACATAATGGTAATGCATATTAATCCGTTTATGTTTGTTGCAATTTTGCTGGCTTATTTTGCTTTAATTCCTGTTTTGATAAAAATTAATATCATCACCACTTTAACAGATAAAACCGTAACTTTTATAGGCAATTTAATTATGATTATCCTTATCAATATTTATCTTGCCTTCTGGAAAAGCCGTCATTTTATTAATGAAATTAACCGTGATATGACCCTGGCAGAAGAAACGGAAAAAACCGACTTACTCCTGCACAATATTTTCCCGCAAAAAGTTATTAACCAGCTCAAAGAAAATGGCAAATCCCTCCCCGAAAATTATGAAAATGTCACCGTTCTTTTTGCAGACATCGTAGATTTTACCAAAACCTCCAATTCCCTGGATCCAAAAATCGTAATTGATGAATTGAACGATATCTTTACTGAATTTGATAAAATCACCGAAAAGAATTTCTGTATGCGAATCAAAACTGTCGGCGACGCATACCTGGCAGTTTGTGGACTTCCAGATAAAAACGAAAAGCATGCCGAACAGCTTATTCTTTGTGCCCGGGAATATATTTCCTTCCTCGTGCACCGAAATCAAACAGCCCCAATCAAATGGAATATCCGTATCGGAATCGACTCAGGCAATGCCATTGCCGGAATTATCGGACTCAAAAAATATGTTTACGATATCCTGGGCTCTACCGTTGATACCGCAGTAAAAATGGAACAGTCTTGTGCTCCAATGCGCATTGCCGTTTCTCAAAAAACCTATGAATTAATCAAAGATATCCTGACTTCTAAAGAAAAAGAAGGAATCGATTTAATAAACCCAACAAATGAGGCATAAAATGGAAAAATTGTTAATTAAAGAATCAGAATTAAAAAAAGGCGACATCTTATTGTATACCTTTATAAATCCACCGGAATTTATTCCTCCGAGTAAAGACAAAACTCTAAAAGAACTTATTTCTGACAACCTTAAAGTTTTAATCGATAAACTAATTATTTGGACTGAAAAATCCAACACCACTCACGCAGCATTGTTCTACGATTTCATCAAAAACGATGACGGTTCTACCGGCGGACAAGTTGCAGAAGCCACCCTTCCTTATTGTCAGTTAAGAACTCCAATTCTTGCTCCTAATTTGACTGTAAGCGTTCACCGACTCCCGAACAATCTCGATGGGTCCCTGGTTCTAAATGAACTTCCTCCATTGTCAGAAACTAATAAAGACAACAACGGATATGCCCTTGCCCAGGCCTGCGTTGCAGGATTGATTATGCTTTTAAGAACCAGAATAAATCCGGAATCAGAAGAAGGTAAAAAAATCCTGCCTCTTATTCTTTCTTTCTTAAAAATTCTAAGTTTTCCAATTGGAAAATACGTTGATTCGATTTTACCTTTCAACAAAGACGGCAAAAAACCGTTTTTCTGCTCACAGCTGGTTGCATATTGTTATGATATGACCGCAGTTAAATATAAAAATCCGGAATTCACTGTAAAATCTCCATCAAGCAGCAAACTTGGAAACACTCTTTTAGACTATCTTATCAAACATATTGATTTAGATGCAAAAGACGAACTTTTAACTTCTCCACAAGACCAGCTGTTCTCCCAAATCGATATCGATTCCCCGGAACTTTTTTATGCAGCATCCAAGATTGTCGACGAAAAATCCTCAGGACTATTTTTAGCAGCAAATACTGAAAGCCCAGTTTATAAAACAGCCCTTTCACAGGCAAATGATATCAAATCAGTTGGTCCCCACATCAAAAAATTAATCAAAGACATCCTGATTCTTTTAGGAAAAAAAGCTGACATCGACAAAGAAGGCCTTGCTAAAACCATAATTGACTTTCAGACAAGCTTTATCATGCCAAGCGATTTAGAAAATGTATTTGAATACAAAGGCGAGGTCGTAAATGCTTAATTTCCTGAAACAGCTTTTTACACAATACAAAGCTCCTCAAGAAGTCTCTGATATTATTCATAAGCAAAATCGTTTTCATCTGAAATTTGTTTTTGGATTTTCAACCATTTTTGGAATGATTACCATCTTTATTTCTCTGCTGATTAATAACACAGGACTTGTCAGTACAGAACGAATCTTATATTACTTTTATTACATCGTTGTTGGAGTTATAGGGCTGGCTCTTACCTTTACAAAAAGCGGAAAATACACTCCCTCTGTTGCCCTCTATCTCTTTTTTGGGACAATTTACACCTACTACTTTTTTGCCCGTCCGATTTATATTGCCCTGCTTTATTATCTTGGGTTTATGTTTGTTCTGATTATTCTTTTTGAATACAATCCGTTTATTCTTGCCTATTCTGTAATAGGATATCACATATTCCTGATTCTATTGTTGTGCTTTATTCCAGATTGTCCGGTGCATATCCCTGCCAATACCTGGGTTAATATCGTTCTTGTAAACGCGTGTATCATTTATCTGACCTTTTGGAAGCGCCACGCCTTACTTAAAAAAATTGCAGTTGAAAAAAACATTCAGCAAGAAAAAGAAAAATCAGAAGAGCTTCTTTTGAACATTCTTCCTAAAAAAGTAATGGAACAGCTCCGCGACACAGGCAAATCAAATCCAGAATATTTTGACAACACCACCGTTCTCTTTGCCGAAATCGTAAATTTTGAAGAACTCAACACCAAGCTCAACACCGAAGACCTTGTTAATAAAATCAATGAAATCTACGAGGCCTTTGATTCCATCATTGCCAAAAATCATAGTGTCAGAATCAAAACCACAGGTGCTGTTTATATGGCGGTCTGCGGTCTCCCAGAACCTGATCCAAATCACGCCGAAAACATTGTTTTCTGCGCAAAACAGATTATTTCGTTTATAGAAAAATACAATCAGGAATCAAAAGAAAAGATTTCAATTAGAATTGGTTTAAACTCAGGAAAGGTTATCGCAGGTATCATTGGAATAAAAAAATACATCTACGATATTTTTGGTGACACAGTAAACACTGCCAGCCGAATGGAAACCCTTTCCCAGGCCATGAAAGTCAACGTTTCCGAAAATACTTATGCTCTTGTAAAAGACAAGTTCAATTTCGTAAAACAAAATGCCATCCAAGTCAAAGGAAAGGGCCAGATGCAAACTTATTATCTTGATGATTAAATTTGCTTATTTTCTTCCTGCAATTTAGCAGGAAGATTTTCGTTTAAATTATACCAGTCAATTTTTCTTGTGATAAACATCAACAATACAACAACCACAAACAAGCCGATACTACCGATTAAGAGGGCATAGTCTTCGGCCTGAAGCGTTCCATACAAAAAGATATAAGAAACAAACTGAACACCGCTCAACAAGCCGCCCCATTTAATCTTTTTAAATATCGAAGAAGCATAAAACAGCGTTGCAAGACAAACGCTAAACGAACAAATAATATACGCAAAATCAAATGGAATATGTTCTGAAATCGAAAGCAAAAGCAGATAGAAAATCACATCTGCAAGCCCAATCAGACAATATTGCACCGGATGAATCTTTGTTTTAGAAAAAATCTCCGCAATTAAAAGCGCTATAAACGGAATAATCAGGAACAAAAGCGCGTATTTTACACTTCGTTCTGTTTTTTTGTATGCATTAACCGGAACCATAAAAGAAATATCAACTGTTTCTGGTTTATATTTTTCTGAACTAAGCCAGCTTTTTGGATAAACCGTACTCAAGCCAGAAATTTTCCAGAGGGCATCAAAACCATTATCATCGATTTTTCTCTCAGTCGGAAGCCACCCGCCCGAAAAGCTTGGAGATTTCCAGTCCGATTTCATTTTGAATACATTTTCAAGTGCAAGAGGTGTGATTTTAATTTTTTCTCCGCCCTGAAATTCCAAAGTTCCCTTGAGGTCTGAAGAATAAAAATCTACACCGCTCAAACTATAACTGACAGAATTCTTAAATGGTGAAACAGAATCATACTTTACCGGTGAAATTTCAAGGCTCTTGCCGTTCATCACAAATTTTGGCTGCGATGTAAGATTTTTTGTATTTGAAAGCCCAAGAATCAAAACCGCGTCCTTTTTTAATACGTCCTTCTGTTCGATTTTAAAAATTGAAAAATCAAAATTCTTAAAACTTGCATCCATCTCAATTTTGCCGTTAAACACTGGAACCTTAAAAATCCCCCGGCTCAAATAATAAGGTGCAACTTCAATGTCCATATTATAAGTTTCCGGCGCAAAAACTGCGTACTGTGTCTCAGTCTCCTGATGAACAACTCCCTTGCTGTCAACGCTCTCTTTATGCACAAGATACGGCACCGCAATCACCAGCCCCTGAATCTCTGCATTGCGTCCAAGGGGCTCTGTAATCGAATCAATTGCCTCCCGCCTGTAATCCGTCCTGTCATCAATCAAGTGCTTAATCAACGCAATCGGAATCAAAAACAGCAGCGTCATCGCCCCGATAAAAATTATTTTTAATGTTGAATTTGAAATTTTTGGTTTTGACATAAACAACCTCCGTTATAAAGTAAACTCTGCAATTTCACCTTCAAGTTCGTATTCTGTATATTCCTTTGTAAGATATTCAATATCAAAGGAATAAGAATCTCCATCGATTTCTACAGTTGCAACAATCTTGACTATTCCATGTTCGCCTTCAGTTTCTTCTGAATAAGTAATAGGGCAATCGATTGCATATTTTTCATCATAGATATCCCTGCCGTATTTACTGCCAGTGGTTTTTACAAGTCTCATTGAATCGTCTGTTGCAGAAAGAATTACATAACTTCCTTTGTTTCTAACACCGATCCAGCATCGATGTAAATTCTTTAATGAATAAAATCTAATATCAAATAACCAATTTCCCTGTTCATCATTAGCATCATAAAACAATTCATAACGATTATTAAAGATATCCCCAAACTTCATTCCATAAGGTACCCCGTCAATGTCATCGTCTGTAATAATGATTTTTGAACCTACCACTTTATATGCAAAAATTTCATAGAAATTGTTTTCAGCCTTAGTCTTTTCAACTTGTTCTTCTCTCCATAGATTAAACATTTCTTCTGTTACTGTTTCGCCTGCATAGAAATTACAATACCCATCAAAGTTTTCTTTCAAAGCATCATCCATAAGTT